>LCIL01000001.1 GCA_001001045.1 Candidatus Woesebacteria bacterium GW2011_GWA1_44_23
GCAAATCTATAACCAAATTGAGCCCATCCAGTCCCGCCGTGCGATGCGACAATGAAAAAAATTGAAAATACGGCAAGCCAGAGGAATTTCACCAGAGCTTCTTTAAAAGGTGCAAAAAATGCAAATATAAAAACCGGTGTCGTAATCCAAATTGCCAGCGAATACCAAGAAGGTTCTATATACGGGAAAGTTGTTAATATTTTTGGGAAAGTCCAAAAAGCTGCCCGAATGTTGTCAGGAATATAGGCAATATTGGCCACCCCTTTTGAAAACCATGGTTGATTTACCTCGTTTAGTACCTTTGGAAGAACAAAATATGCCTTATCCCAAATCACCCCAAACCGTAAATAGTTATAAACAAAATCGAAAGCAATAAACGGCAAGGTACCAAGCCCGAAAAGAGTATATTTTTTGAACCAGTTTTTGTCCCTGAGAAGATATAAAAAAACAGGAAACGAAATGATTGTATGAATTCTTGATAAAAATGCCGCACCAAGCATAAGTCCGACGATAAAAGGCCGTTTTTTTGTCAGAGATTCAAGCAGAGCGAAACCCAGAAAAAAAGCTGCGGTGACTTGACCAAGATACCATGATGAACCAACTGAGGAGAGAAACCAAATTATATTTCCAAAGGCGGCTAGGATACCGGACCAAAATACTAATTTCTTGTCACGCTTCACTACCCAGGCTGTGAGCATGGTTAAGGCTACGATCCCCGCGCCCAATAGATGAGCGAGATATTGCTGTTGGAATTTTTCTCCGAAGATGAATCGAAAAGGCATTGCCAAAATTGCAGGCATGGGGGGGTATACTACGTAGAACCTGCCCGGTCCGGCAGGAATAAGTTCGGTAAGCCAAGGAGGATTTTCGGTTATGTAGATTTTTCCTTGGAGAAAAGAATCTGAAAGTCTAGTAAAATAGTCGAAAGGAGTTTTCCCTGCTGAAGTAATAAAATAAATAATGAAAGTAATCACAAAGGCGAGAAAGACAACCTTTTTCATACCAAATATTGTATATGTTTTACTACTCGGGTTAATAGTGAGAATTATCTTCTCGGCTTTCGGTACACTTCGTCTTGATCAGGGAACCTTTATCAGCTGGAGTTTGATGTTGGTTAAAGACGGCTTCAAGATTTTTTATAATTCCTGGAGTGACTATTTGCCCGGATATCTTTATGTTTTGTATTTTCTTGGGAAAATTCGAAATTTTGTTCCTGACGTAGTGCTTTATAAATTGCCTGCGATGCTGGCCGATTTGGTCACGGGTTATCTAATTTACAGAATTTTAGTAAAAACCAAGGGGTCAAGATGGGCGATCATTGGAGCGGGAATTTACCTTTTTAATCCTGCCATTTTAGCTAATTCCTCCCTTTGGGGACAGGTTGATTCCCTGACTGCATTAACTTCAATTCTCTCAATTTATTTAATACCCTTCAGTTTTATTTTGTCGGCTATTAGTTTGGCGGTGGGGACATTGATTAAGCCGCAAACGGCATTTATGCTTCCTGTAATTCTAGTAATAATGCTTAAGGAAAGATGGAATGTGCAAAAAGTATTTATTTATTTGTTAATCGGTATGGCGATATTTGTTACTGGTTTTATCCCGTTTTGGAACCACGGGAATCTGACATCCTTCATTTACGAACGGCTTGGGTTATCTCTCAATCAGTATCCCTACACTTCCGTTAACGCCTTTAACTTTTGGGGACTTTTTGAATTTTGGAGGCCGGATAATATTTATTACCAAATTGGCGGTTATATACTGGTTTCATTTTTAACTTTGTTTGCGTGTTTTAAACTTTGGAAGAAGAAGCAAGCACCCTATTATCTTTCAGCTTTAATTTTTGCCGCCAGTTTTATGTTTTTTACTAGGATGCATGAGAGACATTTACTTCCGGTTTTTGCCCCGCTTGCGATTATTGCTATTGAGAATCCGCTATTTTTAATTCCCTATCTTGGATTTTCCCTTACATATATGGCTAACCTTTACTATGCCTATGTGTGGATTACTGATAATTTTAGACAGGTTTTTTCCGATTTTGCTATTAAACTTTTAGAAGTTATAAATATCGGCCTTGTTGTTTTTATTTTTTATTCATTTGCCCGAAATCTGAGAATGGAGTGGGGAAAAGTAATCCTAACGGCAAATAAATTTATTCATGGTTTGAAGAAAAGAAATGCAACTAAAGTTCGGGTAAAATTACCAAAAATTTCCATCAGTCCTCAGAAAGCCAAACTTTTTCTGATTTTAATACTAATGTTTGCTTTTGTGACAAGAACTTTTAATTTAGGATCCCCCAAAAACGAATATTTTGATGAGGTTTATCATGCATTCACTGCCCGGGTAATTTTGCACGGAGATTCCAAGGCTTGGGAGTGGTGGAATACACCTCCCGCGGGTTTTGCCTACGAGTGGACCCATCCCCCGATTGCTAAGCTTGGAATGGTTTTGGGGATGCTAATATTCGGTGAAAATTCGTTCGGGTGGAGAGTTCCGGGGGCCATCTTGGGGGTGGGGTCGGTGTTTCTCGTCTACCTTTTGGCAAAAGAACTTTTTAAGGATGAGACAACCGGACTACTTGCCGCTGCCGCTCTTTCTCTCGACGGACTTGCTCTTGTCATGAGTAGGATCGGGATGAATGATTCCTACATACTATTATTTGCACTTCTGTCGATCTACTTATTTATGAAACAAAGAGATTTTGCTTCGGCATTGTCTTTTGGTTTAGCCCTCGCCTCAAAGTGGTCAGCTATTTGGGCAATCCCGATTCTTTTTATTCTTTGGCTTAGGCGAAAAAATAAATTTAAATTATCAACCTTTATTTATTTTTTGTTTCTGCCTATTACCGTTTACCTCCTAAGCTACCTTCCGATGTTTTTGACGGGGCACGGTTTATCAATTTGGTGGGGAATGCAGAAACAAATGTGGTGGTATCACACGGGCCTTCGCGCAACACATCCTTACACGTCATCCTGGTGGACTTGGCCCCTTCTTATTCGACCAATATATCTTTATACAAGCCAAGAGATAGGGGGAATGGTGGCAAGAATCTATGCAATGGGAAACCCTCTGGGTTTCTGGTTCGGCCTGACCTCGGTAACAATATCTGCAGTATTCGCCTTTGCGGAACGTAACAAAAAACTTGGATTTGTTATTTTTTGTTATTTGATTTTCTTTGTACCTTGGGCGGTTTCGCCAAGAATTATGTTTTTATACCATATGTGTTGCGCCGGACTCCTAAATTAATATTTGCTTATTTATTTATTACCCTTATTGCATTTATTTATTTTTATCCACATTGGGCGGGTCTACGAATTCCACTGTGGTTCGACAAAAGCTACTACTGGGTGTCTAGTTGGAGGTAAACGAAGGTCGGTCAGATCCGAATTTGGCAACGTTACGCTGGGCCAAGATAAAAACCGCCTTTAGCAAAAAAATAAATTAGTCCCACTAAAAATATGACTAATATAAAAAAATAAAGGACTGACCAACGGCCGGACTGTGGAAAAAAACGGTCAAACGGATAGTAGGAAAAAATTTCCGACTTCATGTTTTTGAGAGAAGAAACGGTAAAAGTAAAGGCGAGTAAAGATACTGCTGCGATTACAAAGATTACAATAATTTGATAGAAATTGGTGCGGACAAAATCCAAGGCAGGTGTCAGTAGAGAGAGTATTACCGCCATAATATTGAACTAAAGTGCCAAAAGGAGCGAGCCGATTATTACGAAAAATCCAATAGCAACTCCGAAAACCGTCGGCCAATCCGTTCCGGAAACGGGCAGAGCAGGAGCGGTCGGGGTTGCTGTAGGTGCAGGTGTTACCGTCTTTCCGGGTGTTGGGGTCGGTGTTGCAGAAGCTCCCGGACTGCCTGTTGGAGTGCTGGTTGGACTACTGGTTGATGTTGCAGTAGCCGTAGGTGTTGGACTAGACGTTTGCGTCGATAGCGTAAAACCTATTAAGCAGGATCCTGCACAGGGGGCAAAATTGCATTCGGGGGGAATTCTGGGAACCCAAGTACCATCGGGACACTGTGTTACTTCCAGAATACAATTATTTGTCGTATAACAAGATTCAAACTCACAATCGGGCGGAACTCTGCGTGCAAATTCTTTATCTGCTCCGGGCGGGCAAGGCATCACTTCAGTAGTACAATTTGTCACCGCCTTAGGCTGGCTGGAAGGAACGTTAGGGGCTACCGACTGCTGCCTGAGTTGGTAAAGTCTGAGGGCAGTGAATATCGCCACTCCCGCGAGAATGACTGTCACAAGAATTATCAGAATTGTTCCGAGTTTACCGATTGATTTTTTCATTTTTTAATCAACACTAATGCCGCCAAACCACCCATAAAGAGAATCGTGTATTTCTCCTTTGACATTAATACTCGTTGTTCCGGCTTGAATTGTATAAGACTTGCAAAAATCACTTGAACCAGGTCTTTTTACCGTAGTTTCTAGTGGTGTTCCTACAACGCCATTTCGGGTTATGGTAAACCTTGCTTTATCAAAAGTTCCGTTAGCGGCGTAACCCGAGACGCAGAAATTGATGGTTGTTCCAGCCGTGAGAGAAGAGCGCCCACTTTCAGGAATCAGTGCCCAGCTAGCACTATATGTTGTAACCGCTACGCAGTAAGGAGCAGGAGGCGGGGGCGTAGGAGTGGGAGTGGGAGTGGGCGCAACTATTCCACAAATGCAGTCGCCATCATCCCTACACAGTGTGTTTCTGCACACAGATTGAGGAGCACTGTCCCCGCTTAAATAGCATTCCATTCCGACAGGGCAGTCACTGTCTAATAGACAGACCGAATTGCAGGATTGAGGCGGGGGTGTGGGAGTAGGGGTCGGGGTTGGAGTTGGCGTGGGTGTCGGGGTTCCAATGGGTGTCGGAGTTGGCGTGGAAATTGGTGAATCTGTAGGATTAGTGCAAGAGGAGTCATAATTTACATGTGCCCAACCAACCGCTCCGCTAGTGGTAAAAACATCAATTTGTTCAGAGCCACACCCTTGATCTATGAAATATCGCAAATTAGTATGATCTGCCCAGATTGGTTCTCCATTACAACCAGAATTTGGTTCATCGCATACAACGTGGACCATGTCGTACGAATTGCCATTATTAGTCTGACATCCATCTATAGGACAGGATGTGATGGCATTGGGATCGCCAGGATTTGTTGAACATACCCCTTTGCACCACATACCAGGATTTGTACCTTCGATACCCAAGTTCGAAGCTTTTTGTTGAAAGAGTTGCTTTTGTTGAGTTAAAACTATTCCCGCTGCAACTCCCCCGACAAGGACTACGAGTCCCAATATAGTGGCAATTATTTTTCCTCCCCCAAACTTTTTCTTGGCTTTGGGGGTGACAGAAGAAATATCCGGCGGGGCACTTGAACCGGCATTCCCGATAACCGGCTGGGCTACTGGTGATTGATCAGTAGGCGCTTCGGGGGTGTTTGTTTCCGGCAGATTCTGAAACTCGGGTGAAAGCGGGGGAAGATCTGATTGAGGGAAAATTATCGGAGGAACCGGTGGTGTGTTTGCTTGTCCTGCCGGCTGACTCACTGGCGGACCCGCCGGATTGGGGTTTTGGGTAGGGTCATTTTGGTTGGGCATTTAATTTTCAGACATCCTCCACACAAAAAAGCTGAAAGCGATTATCACTAAACCCATGATAGATAGTAGAAGAGTAGGAGTCAAGTTCCCGCTGACGGGTAGGGATTCGGGTGTCGCTGAAGGGGTTACCCGGGGTGTTCCCGAGGGCGTGGCGGTAGGCTTGAAAGTGGGAGACGGCGTTGGGCTTGAGGATGCCTTGGGGGTTGGGGTCGAACTTGGTGACGGAGTCGGACTTGGTGTAGCCGATTGCGAAGCTACAAAAGCGGGGACTTCCCCTGCCTGTACAACAAAATTTCTGGTTAAAGTTCTTGTGATTCCTGACGCGTCAAGCCAAGAAATAGTTATGGAATGAGGTCCTTCCGAAAGCGGAACTGAAGGGCTATAGCTCCAGGAACCATTTTGGGGAATTTTTATCACCTGGGAAGTAACCTGTTCCGAATGAATAGTAATCGTAATTGTCTCTCCACTGGGGCCTTTTCCAAAAAATTGGGGCTCGTTACTTGTTACAATCTCGCCTTCGTCGATGCTTTCTAATATAACGCTCGTGGGTTTAGGGGAGCCCGACGGAGCTGTTATATTAAATTTTGATTCCTCTGAGGCACCTGCTGGTAAATTTAGATCTACGCTGGGGTTTTTCCCGTCAGCAATCGGTGCCAAACTCCGGTAATCCTGAACTTGGCCAAGAACTAGCGGCGGGATGGGATTGGCGGATTGCGGGAAAATTTGAGCAGAGGAAGTTTCTCCGCTCTCTGCCCGCACGGAGACCGACAATAATGTTTTTGCCTGATCAATTTGGGCGATTTGTTTTAGATCGGAAGTGCGCGCGCTACCCAACTGTAGAACAAAGTTTCCGGCATCGGATGTCAGGGTTGAAAGAAGATAACCGTTGACGCTCACATATACCAACGCTCTTTTCGATGGCTGTCCGGCGGCGGTAATAACGGACCCTGAAATCGGATTTGAATTCTGAGCTATCGCGATCGCATCACCCGTGGTGATTTGCCAAGGGATTCCGTCATTGTCGAAGGCATCCCCCTCAGAATTGATTTTGTAATAATACGTAGTACTGGGCCTTAGACCCGTAAGAGTAATGCTATGAGTAAAAAATTTTTGGTTCGAATCACTTTCGTTTTCAATCTCCCCCAAGCTGTCCTGTGTTTTCCCCCAATTAATAAAAGCAGTCGTCGCGGCCTCGGTAACCCAGGAAATTGTTGCGGACGTGTCCGATAAGTTACCCGTTCTGATATCTTTTGGAGCAACAGCACCGCCTGCACCAATTCTAAAAACCTGGGTCATCCTAAGGAAATACACACCCGCGAATGTTCCTATAAGAAGAATTATGATACCTATTATCGTTGGGATTTTATTCTTCTTAATCATTTTTTAGAAATTCATTTTTTGTGAATACTTATGAAATTTAAGGCGTTGGACTGGGAACAGGGGTAGGAGTAGCCTCCAGCGTCGGCGTGGGCAGAGGCGATTGTGCCGGTTGAGCGGGGGTGGTTGGAATAGGTGCGGTCACTAAATTTTCAGGGATTTGCGAACTGTCAAAGTATATTCCGGATTCGATTTTTTTGATTGTCGCCTGATCCAACGTCGGGTCAATGGGATTAGAAATTTCCTCGGGCACGCTTTCGGAGGGTTTGGCGGTGAAAGCCCGATAGGTACTCAATGAAACCCAGAGAACACCTGTTATGAGGGTCAGAATCAGTATAGTAATTAAACTTGGTAATTTGGTTTTTTTCATTTAATTAAATTAATCTCCCAAAAAAGGCGTTCTTCCAGAAATCACGGTCACAACAGTAACGCTACCTTCCCTTGAGGAAGAGTTGATCCCCAGTGTATCAATTTTCGTAGAAACTCTCAGGTTTTCAAAATCCTTTATGAATGCAATCAAATTGGGATAGGGACCCCTTATACTCACCGCAAACGGCATTTCTTTAGCGTTCCCGGGCAGTGGTTTGAAATCCGAGGTGCTTCTGGTTACGGATTTACCCACCAAAGTTATTTGGTTTACTGAAAAACCGAGGATTTCGACGGAATTCTTGGCGGCGAGTGCTAACACTTGGCCGGCCAAAATATTGGGTTTGGCAAGGGAGGGAACGGCGATATTAACATTTTGGATGGAAGCCCGGTTTTGTTGGAGAAGGTTATTTGCTTTTTGGAGGTCACTCACTTTTTGCGTCAACCCTGAGAGAGTATCCTGTTTCTCTCTAATTTGTTGCAAGAGACTGACGATTGTAATTACGGTTGGCTTGAGTGCAAAAAGTAGGAAAATAATTATTGTCGAAAGCGAAAGAATTATTTCCAAAAAAGCCCTAAGCTCTGCCTTTTTTTTGTAAAGAGCGGTAATGTTCAAAAAGAACTCTTTATATCTACTGTATGATCCTCTCCAGCCTAGTGCCATATTTAATATGTAATATTAATAGAAAATTCTATCTGAGCGAGATCGCCTTCGGATGAATCGACCTGGCCCAAACTTACGGTTTTGAAAGACTTGTCTTCTTTCAGATTTGCAATAAATTGTGCGATTCCTAGTTCGGTTGCGGAGACGCCTTTGACTTGGGCGGAATTATCCAAAACAGAAACTGTTTTTAAATTTACCCCGGTCGGGAGCCTTGATGTAATAGCCTCAATCTTTTTCGAAGAAAGAGTGCCACCTCCGATTTGCTTGACGATGGCAAGTTTTGACTGAACGCTTCTGAACTCTTTTTCTACCGCGGCTTGGGCAGTAATCTGAGCGCTTTTAATCTTAATAGAATTGCTTAGGTCCGAGTTTTGCGCGTCTAACCAAAAACGTGACAAAAAAGCGCCCATGACAATCATCTCGGTAACAATAACTATCACCCTGAAAGCACCCATTGCCCACTTGAGTGTTCTGCCAAGCATGGAAACATCAAATTCTTCCTGGGGGAGCAAGTTTATAACTTTATTTTTGGGCATAGCAACAATAACCGTTAACTCAATATAACACATATAAAAGCATGAAAGAAGCTACTTTTTCTTTGAGGTTTTACCTTGCGGTTTCACAGACTTTGGCAACAGTTTGGAAAGCTGAGATTTAATCCTTCCGGCCTTTTTTTTGTGAATTACCTTTTTCTTTGCCGCTCGATCCGCCAAAGATACCGCTTTAAGAATTTTTTCTGTGGATTTTGCCTTTCGTGCAATTCTGACGGCCACTTCAAGCTGGCCGAGAATTATTTTATTTATGGACTCTTTTTTTTTGGAACCCCGCAGGGCTCTTTTGGCGGTTGTCGTTACAGGCATATGGTGAGTATAATCGAAACAAAGCTGAAATGGAAGATCTAATAGCCAAGGGCAAACGGATAATAAACTCCCAACAAAATTCGGTTCTATCTGCGACGAGTCTTATCATGGTTATGATTGTTGTCTCTATGGTATTGGGGCTTATAAGGCAGAGGGTGCTGGCCAGCTATTTTACTCCCGATTCCCTTTCGCTTTTTTTTGCCGCCTTTAGGCTTCCCGATGCGATATTCCAGGTTTTGGTTTTTGGAACTTTCTCATCCGCATTTATTCCGGTTTTTACCAAGACTTTAAAAGAAGGCGAGGCAAAAGCCTGGCTACTTGCAGGGAAAGTCGTTTCGATTGGTCTGGCGATTCTCCTTTTTGCCGTAGCCATTGTCGGATTCGGAGCCGTAAAAATTTATTCTGTTATTGCTCCGGGGTACGGCGTCGCCGGAACGGCTGAAATAGCATTTCTGGCCCGGATTCTTTTTGCTGCACAAGGATTCTTTGTCATAAGTTATGTTTTAACGGGTGTTCTTGAATCCCTGAGAAGATTTTTAATACCCGCCCTTGCACCGATTTTTTATAATCTCGGAATAATTCTCGGTACCGTCATACTGACACCCTACCTGGGGTTGACCGCTCCGGCCGTCGGAGTTGTAATCGGTGCTTTTGCCCACTTTATCATTCAATATCCGTTATCAAGAAAACTTGGCTTCAGGTTTACCTTTGATCTGAGGCCGGATGACGGCGTTAAAAAGATCGGGCAGCTTGCCCTCCCGAGGGTAATCGACTTGGCTTTTGACCAGATTGGCAAAAGTGCCGAACTTTTTCTTTCATCAATTATTTCTCAGGCCTCCTACACCTACTATACCTTTGCAAATTCTCTTCAACTTCTGCCCGTGACACTTTTTGGCACATCCTTGGCAAAAGCAGTCTTGCCCATGCTTTCTAGTGTTGAGGGAGATTGGAAAGAATACAGAAAAATCCTTTTGGCTGCAATTTATCAAGCAATATTTTTCACTTTGCCTCTTTCGGCGGCACTGATTGCACTCAGAATCCCCGTTGTACGTCTTATTTACGGGACAAAAATTTTTGATTGGGAGGCAACGATACAAACCGGAACAATTCTTTCGGTCTTTGCTATTGCAACAGTTTCCCAGACCCTGATGTCGGTTCTTGCCAGGGCATTTTTTGCTCTGCACGACACAAAAACCCCGGTACTAATTTCTTTCATAGGGCTTGCAATTCTGGTTGTTGGTGATTTTATTCTGGTGAAAGGATTTCATCTTGAGGTTTGGGCCCTTGCTGCGTCATTCGCAGTGAGTACTATCGTTGAGGCAATAATTTTGTTAATCCTAATTGATAAAAAAGTCGGAGGAATAATTAGTTCTAAACTAATTATTCATGTTTTAAAAATTCTCGGTGCAACGACAATTTCGGGAGGAGCCATGTTTTTTATACTCAAGATTTTTGACAAGTCGGTCTGGGTAAAAAGACTCTCATTTTTAAGCGGGTTGGAGGTAACCAAGACATTCCCTTTTGAAAGATTCATGCTTGATACCCGTTACACAGGGAACGTAATAATTTTAACGGTTATGACATTTTTAGTAGGTGCCCTTATTTATACGCTTGTATCTCTCCTTTTCAAGATCGAGGAGGCGAGATATTTCATAAGAGTTGTCAGGCGGATCATGGTAAAAAGAACGCTTCCCCCTCTGCCTCCGAAAGAACAGGAACCTATCACTCCGGTCACGGATACTCAGGTTCAATAGTATTTCGTCTTTCAGCCTCTCATAAAGGGGACTTGACATCTTTTAGCACTCGAGGTATGATACTGCTAACCTATGACTGACGGGCTTACATCAAGACAAACTCAAATCCTTAAGACCATCATTAATGAATATATTTCCACAGCCGAACCGGTTGGGAGCGAGGCGATGGACAAGAAATACAACCTCGGGGTTTCCCCCGCGACAATAAGAAATGAGATGGTGGCTTTAACCAAAGCCGGCTATCTAAAACAACCCCATGCCTCGGCAGGTAGGATTCCGACTCCTGTAGCAATGAAATTTTATATAAACCAGCTTATGGAGGAAAAACAAATGAGTCTTGTGGATGAGGTTCGTGCCAAGGAAGAAGTCTGGGGTGTGCGGGACAATATAGATGAACTTATGGATGAGGCAACGCACGCACTGGCGGCAAGGACAAAATCTTTGGCGGTTGCGGCACTTAAAGACAAAAAGGATAGATTTTGGCAGGCAGGGCATTCATACATTTTTAACAATCCTGAATTTGCCGAGACGGCAGCCTGTCAAAGCCTTTTTTCAATTTTTGACGAGTTTGACAAAATGGACAGACTGTTTTTTGGTATGGGTGAGCCAACTTCCCCGCTGGAAGTTTTATTTGGCGAAGAGATTGGTTGGCCAGAACTTATTCCAGTCGGGATTATTGCTACGCATTTCAACATAAAAGGTAAACCGTGCGCTCTCGGGGTGATTGGTCCCACAAGATCAAATTACGAGACAGTGATTCCGATTTTAAGATATTATGGGGGCTTAATTGAGGAAGTCGCAAATGGATAACAAAAAAACCAAAAAAACCGCATCATCTGATGCGCAAAAGATAAAAATTAAAAATGTGGACAGGGCCCATGAGGAGCTGGAGACGGTAAAAGCGATGCTGGCGAGAGCGTTGGCCGATTACGACAATTTAAGTAAAAGGATTGACAGAGAAAGGGCCGATTCGGGTAAAATAGCATCTGTAGGGATTATTATCAGACTCTTACCGGTTTTGGACAATTTGGAAAGTGCACAGGAACATTTGCAGGACCAGGGACTGGCAATAAGCCTGGACGAATTTAAAAAAATTCTCAGCGAAGAGGGTTTCAGTGAGATTAGGCCAAGAGAGGGAGATATTTTTGCCCCGGAGGTTATGGAGGCTATTGAAGTTGTAAAAGGCGAGAGCGATAATAAGATCTCAGAGGTGGTGCTGGTGGGTTGGAAATTTGAAGATGGTATGGTTGTCAGACACGCCAAAGTAAAAGTGTCTAAGAAATAAAATGGGAAAAATAATCGGAATCGATTTAGGTACAACAAATTCTTGTGTTGCGGTGATGGAGGGCGGTCGCCCCAAAGTCGTCCCGGCTGTTGATACCGGCAGAAATACTACCCCATCGGTTGTTGAGCCTGTCAAGAACCTCATTGGGGACGTTGCCAAGAGGCAGATGATTCTTAATGCCAAAAATACTATCTACTCGGTAAAACGTTTGATGGGCCGAAGATTTGAAGACAAAGAAGTAAAAAGAACGGCCGAAATGGTCCCATACAAAATTATAGAGGGTAAAGGCGGGATCGCCGATATTGAAATTGAAGGTAAAACTTACACTCCTCAGGAAATTTCGGCTAAGATTTTGATAAAGCTGAAGAAAGATGCAGAGGCCTACCTCGGAGAAAAAGTTGAACAAGCGGTCATCACCGTCCCCGCATATTTTGACGATGCCCAGCGTCAAGCCACGAAACAGGCTGGGGAAATTGCCGGACTTAAAGTTGAAAGAATTATAAACGAACCAACTGCTGCAGCTCTTGCTTATGGAATGGATAAAAAGAAAGACGAAAAGGTGGCCGTTTATGATCTTGGAGGCGGAACTTTCGATATTTCGATTATTGAGGTCGGTCTTGACGAAGGAACGGGAGTAATAGAAGTCAAAGCTACAAACGGGGATACTCATCTTGGAGGAGACGATTTCGATGCAGTAATCGTCGATCATATTGTTTCCGAATTCAAAAAAGAAAATTCGGTGGATCTTAAAGCCGATGCACAGGCATATCAGAGAGTAAGGGATGCTGCCGAAAAAGCCAAAATTGAGCTCTCGGCTGCTGAGGAAGTAGAAATTAATCAACCCTACATTACCCAGCGTGATGGCCAACCGCTTCACTTAACGATGAAATTGACCCGTGCCAAACTTGAAAGTTTGGTGGAGGACCTTATACAAAAGACGATTAAACCGGTTGAGGCTTGTCTCAAAGATGCCAAACTTGACGCTCACGATGTTGATGAAGTGATCATGGTCGGAGGAATGACGCGTATGCCGAGAGTGGTCCAGGTCGTTAAAGATTTCTTTGGTAAAAACCCGAATCAATCAGTTAACCCCGACGAGGTTGTTGCCATCGGAGCCGCGATTCAAGGTGGAGTTTTGGGAGGCGAAGTCAAAGACATACTTCTTCTTGATGTTACCCCTTTGACTTTGGCCATCGAAACCATGGGAAATATTGCCACTCCCATGATTCCGCGAAATACGACAGTTCCCACAAGTAAGACCGAAGTCTTTTCTACAGCCAGCGACAACCAAACTCAAGTCCAGATAGTAGTAACCCAAGGCGAACGTCCCATGAGTGCGGACAATAAAACCCTCGGGACTTTTGTTTTGGACGGAATTCCCCCTGCGCCTCGGGGCGTTCCTCAGATTGAAGTCACTTTTGATATGGATGCATCCGGAATTTTGACCGTTACCGCTAAGGATAAAGCCACCGGAAAAACCCAAAACATCAAAATAACGGGTGCGGTAGGACTTTCGGATGACGAGGTCAAACGTATGCAGGAAGAAGCGGAGAAGCATAAAGAAGAGGACGAAAAGAAAGCGGATGTGGTGAAAACCAAGAATAATGCAGATGCAATGGTAGCAACAGCCGAAAAAGCCATAAAAGATGCCGGTGATAAAGTCCCGACTGACGTTAAAGAAAAAATTGAGGAAAAAATCAAGAAAGTTAAAGAAATGGCAGGTAAAGAAGATGTCGGCAAGGAAGATATTGAAGCTGCAACAAAGGACTTGTCTGATGCTTTGAGTGAAATCGGTCAGGCGATGTATCAAAAAAATGAGCCGTCTGATAAAAAAGACGATAAAACCGAAGGCTCTGAGACTGCCGAAGGGGAAAAAGGAAAGAAAGAAGAGAAAGTGGAAGAAGGGGAAGTTGTAGAATAGCTTCATGTCTACAAAGACTGGCTACTACGATGCACGAATTTTTTGATGCCCCTTCCAGCAGAAGAATCCGCAAAGAGACGAGAGAAAGGGCTCAGTATGCGGATAACCAAATAGACCCCGGATTGAAAAGCCTCATGAACCAGGCCCGAAGTAAATTCCAGTTGACGATGGTTGATATGGCAGACTATGTTGACGAGGAGAATATAAATAGAATTTTTGAAGAATGTGTAAAGGATGTTCCGGGGGCTCAGGAAGCGTTTGAAATTTGGAACAAATTATTCGATAGTGCCGAGATAAATTAAATGGCTGCAAAAACTGATTATTACGATATTCTGGGAATTTCAAAATCCGCTACTGTGGATGAGATTAAAAAGGCTTACAGGAAACAGGCACTGGAGTGGCACCCGGACAGACATAAAGAAGATAAGGAAGCCGCTGAAAAGCGGTTTAAGGAAATAAACGAAGCCTACCAGGTTCTTTCCAATCCACAGAAAAAAGCCGCTTTCGATCAGTATGGCCATGCCGCATTTACCCCGGGAGGCGGGAATCCTTTTAGTGGTGGATTTCCCGGGGGGCAATCCGGACCATTCACTTATACCTATACTGCCGGTGGCGCCGGGCAGAACCCTTTCGGGAACTTCGACTTCGGCGACCCCTTCGATATTTTTGAAAGCTTTTTTGGCGGAGGGAATCCCTTTGGACGTGCCCAGCGCCAGCAAGTTCCCCGTTACTCGATAACATTGGACTTTATGGAAGCGGTAAAAGGGGTAAGTAAGGAAGTTGATGTCGGCGGCAAGAAAAGAAAAATCAAAATTCCGGCAGGCATCTATGAAGGGGCAAGAATTAATTTCGGTGACTTTACCCTATCGGTAAACATTAAACCTGATAAACTTTTTGAAAGGCAGGACGATGATATTTACGTAAGCGTGATCATCCCATTTTCGCTAGCAGTTCTTGGTGGTGAAATTAGCGTACCGACAATTGAGACCAAGGTAAAAATAAGGATTAGGCCAGGTACCCAAGGCGGGACCATGATGCGCCTGCGTGAGCACGGCGTTCCTCATCTCCACGGACGGGGTAAGGGTGACGAATACGTCCGCATAAACGTTTTGGTACCTGAAAAGTTAACCAAAGAACAAAAAAACATTGTCGAGCGGATGGCCGAGGAAGGGTTGTGAAGATTTCTAAAAATGACTGAAACTGGGGCTGGAATTGTTGACCGTTTGTTTCCCAGCGAGGAAACAAAATTATTACGAAAGGAACAAAATTCTTTGAGTAATCTATATAATGCGTGGAAAAAATATGGGCACAGATTTAAGATGCCTCCTGAAAGTACCCCCATCGCCGATTTGTATCGATTGACCCAAGAGATTGGGTACAAGGTCAGGGAAGTCGGATTAGGAGCGAAGTACATTGATATTCACGGAAAAACGCAGGAAATAACCAGGGATAATTCATGCAGGATCGGTAAGGGAAACGTATTATATGTGGGTGTTTATGAACCCGGCTCTCCTTACGACCGTTCGGACTTGTGCCATGATGTGGGCGCATGCTTGACGGGGGGTAAGATCATTAAAAAAGACTGCGTTCCCTATATCAGGATAAACACGTTTAATCAGGTTACGCAACTTTCTGCAGGGAAAACGTTTTCCTTAGGAGAGCTAAGTGAAAAAAATCTACTTGATCCAAACGATAACACCAGAATCCCCGATACATATATTTTTGATGCCATTTTAGCTGGTGATATTGAAGCCAGCATGATTTCCTCGTCCTCTCGGGTCAGATAGCCTTGTTTGACTTCAATTGCTTTATAGACTAAAATTACTCTTGGAATTTGAGATTGAGCATTTGACGAGGTGGGAAGAGAAGCCCGCCTTTTTTTTCGACAAAGCCAGTTACTAAAACATATGCCAGCGGCAAGAACAGAATTTTCACAAGCACTAAAAGCTATAGCCCAGGAACGAGGCTTGGATCCCAACGTGATTTTGGAGACCATCAAAGAGGCGATCATCGCTGCATACAAAAGGGATGCCAGAGAGCAAGGCACTGAAGTAGATTCTTTTGCTTACGACGCCGTGATTGATTCTGTAAACGGTGAAACCAAAGTTTTTGCATGGCCGCTTCCTGCTGAGGATGCCTCTGAAAAAGAGATTGAAAAAGCCAAAGAAGAGAAAAAAGATGTTACTCCCCCCGGGTTTGGCCGAATCGCGGCTCAAACCGCGAAACAGGTGATTCATCAAAAAATCCGCGAAGCGGAAAAAGGAGCAATAATGGAAGAATTTCAGGAAAAAGTAGGATCTCTTGTTTCTGGCCTCATCCTTAGGTTTGACGGCCCGAATGTGAGGATCGATCTTGGAAGAACGGAAGCCATAATGCTGGCCGAGGACAGGATTCCCAATGAAAGACTTAGCTTAAATCAACGCTTGAGTTTTTTGATTAAGGCAATTAACGAAACTCCCAGAGGAAAAGAGATATTCTTGTCCCGTGCAGATCCCCAATTCGTAGTCAAGCTTTTTGCCAGGGAGGTCCCTGAATTTAATTCCGGATCGGTCGAAATAAAAGCTATTGCCAGAGAGCCCGGGGTGAGAACTAAGGCAGCTGTATTTTCCAGCCAGACTGGCGTTGACCCGGTTGGGAGTTGTGTGGGTCAAAAGGGTGTCAGAGTTCAGGCTGTTACAAATGAAATTGGTGGCGAAAGAGTTGACATAATTCCTTGGAATGAGGACCCAGCCGAACTTATTAAATCGTCGCTTTCACCCGCTGAAAATCTGTCGGTTGAACTGGATAAAGAAAAAGCGATAGCCAAAGTGTCGGCTCCCGAAGATCAGCTTTCGATGGCAATTGGGAAAGACGGACAGAATGTCCGTTTGACGGCGAAGCTGACCGGTTGGAGAATCGAGGTTGAAGGAAATGGTATGATTTCTGCGCCTGAAGAAAAAGCAGAAGAGCCGGCACCCGCGCCCGTTGTTAAAAAAATCACTAAAACCAAAGCCAGAAAACTTGCCAAGAAAGCAAAGGAATTGGGGGCAAACGAACCCGAAACGGAGGATTTGAAGATAGAAGAGCCACAGACTAAAGTCCCCGTACTTAAGACGGGAGTTACCGAGGAACCGGGAGAAGAAGAGCCGAAGTCTGAAGATAATAAATAAAATGGAAATTTTGGTAAATTTCATAAAAATATCTTCATAATTTGAACTTTAGCTTCCGGATTTTGCAGAAAAACATGGAAGTAAAAAAGGATACGGAAAAGAACAGTCAAATAAGACCCCCAATTGTTGTTGTTTTGGGGCATGTCGATCATGGAAAAACATCTCTCCTTGATGCTATCAGGAAAACAAACGTTACCGCGCGTGAAGCGGGAGGGATTACCCAAAGTATAGGGGCCTCCGTTATCGAAACCAAAGGTGGGGGAAGGATTACATTCATTGATACCCCGGGTCATGCCGCTTTCGGAAAAATGAGAAGCCGGGGCGCTAAAGTTGCAGATTTTGCCGTTTTGGTAGTTGCGCAGGATGACGGGGTTCAGCCCCAGACCCGTGAGGCGCTTGCAATTATTAAGGCTGCAAATCTTCCCTTTATCGTTGCAGGAACTAAAGCCGACATCGTCGGGGTAAACGCAGAGGCGCTTAAAGGGCAGCTCGAAAAGGAGGGCGTATTTTTTGAAGGCCGGGGGGGGCAAGTTCCGTTCATTTCGGTTTCTGCAAAGACAAATATTGGCCTGACAGAAGTCGTGGAAATGCTTGTTTTGATGTCGGAAGTGGCGGAACTTAAAAGCGACCCGGCGGGAGGGCTTGAGGCGGTTGTCATCGAATCGGGCAAGGACAAAATGGGTCCTGTTGCGACAGTCGTTGTTAGGAATGGAACTATCAAAGTTGGCGAAACAATTTTCGCTGAAGAAAACGAATGCAAGGTTAGAGCTTTGTTTGATGATAAGGGAAAATCTATCAAGCAAGTATTACCGGGGGAACCGGCGAAGGTTTTCGGGTTTACGGGTACTCCTCCCGTGGGAACTTCAGTTGCCCGAGAGGCGAAGGAAGCGGTTATAGAACCTCCAAAACCCAAGGGAGCCTTTGACCTTAGGCGTCTCAAAGATGATGAAATTCCTTTAATCCTTAAAGCTAGTAATGCGGGGAGTCTTGAGGCGATCGTCGCCTCGCTTCCCCAGAAAGTTGTTGTTGTGGATAGCGGAGTGGGAGACGTTACATCCTCGGACATAATAAACGCGAAGACCGGAGATGCCTACATTTTTGTTTTTGAATCAAAAATTTCAAATGATGTACTGAAACTTGCCGAGGCGGAAAAGGTAAAAGTTGAGAGATTTGAAATTATTTATGAGCTTCTGCAGCGTCTTGAGGAAATTTTGAGAAGCGGGAGAGTTGAGGTTATCGGACGTGCTCAGGTCTTGGCCAGTTTTCCCTTCAACAACAAGAAAGTTGCGGGATGTAAGGTACTTGACGGCAGAATTTCAAAAGGCGATTCATTAGTCCTGACCCGCGACGCCAAAGAAATCGGCAAAGGTAAGGCAGTTTCAATTAAAAAACAGAAACTGGAAGTTGCGTCAGTCGGACAATCTGAAGAATTCGGAGTAATCACCGAGCCCCAACTTGATTTTGCTATAGGAGACGTGATAGTATCCGTGCGCAATGGGAAATAGCCTACTAAGTCTTATCGATTCGGCCTCCTCGGTTCTTGTTGTCCTACCGACAAAACCGTATTTTGATCAAGTTGCTGCGGGGCTTGCCCTCTATCTTGCGGTTCATGACAGGAAGGAAACTTCAATTTTTTGTCCCAGTCCAATGACGGTCGGATTTAACCGTTTGATTGGGGTAAATAAAATTTCGGCCGAAATCGGAAGCAAGAACCTGACAATTAAGTTTGCCGGATATGACGCGGCCAATATCGACAAAGTCAGCTACGATATAGACAATGGAGAATTTAAATTAACGGTAGTTCCGAAAGCGGGTCTACCCGCTCCACAAAAGGAACAGTTGAGTGTCAGCTATGCCGGGGTTTCGGCAGATTTGGTGATTTTGATCGGTGGGGCGAACGATTCACACTTTCCGGTTCTTTCTTCCGACGAACTGACCGGAGCGAAGACTGCACACATCGGAACCCGCGTGCTTGATTCAAATAAAGAGATTATGTCTTTTGCAAAGCCCGGCGCAACAACGAGCGAGCTTGTCGCCAATCTAATTAAAGAAAACGGTTTGACGATTGACGCGGAGACCGCAACCAATTTGGTAATGGGGATAGAGGAAGGCAGTGCCAGCTTCAGTTCAAGTGAGACCACACCCGAAACTTTCGAAACATTTGCGTATTTGCTACGAAGCGGCGGGGCACGTATGCCGAAGGTAAAACTTAGTCCGATGGGTTTTCCTCCCGGATCAATCCCCACAAAACCTTTTAGGGCTCCCGTCAGCCAACAGCCTGCAACCCCCATGTCTCAGATTGAAACCCAACCCGAAGCGGTAGTTCCGGAATCCGATGAGGAAGGTCAAGATGTAAATCCTCCTTCTGACTGGCTTCAGCCAAAAATTTACAAAGGGACTTCAGTGAGTTAATATAAGCCACAATGGTCGAACAGGAAATGAAAGATAGCGGAAAAGAATGGCACCAGGTCGACATAGGAAACGGCCACCTTATATGGGAAAAGACAATCGACCCCGAAATAATGGCGCAAATGCCTAAAACGGTAAGACCTTTTTATGAAGTTGGTCCTATTGAACTTCTGATAGAAGATATAAAGCACCTGTTTAATATCCGGGGCCGAATCTAATTCATTTTTGCCTTTTGATTTCTGGATTGAAACATGGTACCATTCACAAGATGTAAGCAAGGTTTTGCCTGGAAGTGACTTTACTTTGCTCCACATGACAATATGGCATTAGCTAAAGACGAAAAAGTAGACGTAATTCAAAAATTTGCTCGAGAAAAAGGCGACACAGGGTCTCCCGAAGTTCAAATTGCGCTTCTTTCGGTCCAAATTGACAAATTAGTCGCACATCTTAAGGAACACAAAAAAGACGTTCACAGTAGGCGCGGACTTCTTTCGATGGTAGCCAAAAGGAGAAGGCTTCTTTCCTACCTGCACAGGCGCGACGAAGAACGGTATAAAAAACTCCTCACAGAGTTGAAGTTGGGAAAATAAATAAATGAAGAAGATTGAGAAATCTATAGAATTAGGCGGTCGTACTCTTACCTTGACCACCGGAGAACTCGCAGAACAGGCGGCGGGATCTGTTGTGGCTCGAATGGGTGACACCGTTGTCATGGCAAATGTATCAGTAGCACCTCTTAAGATGGAAATGGATTACTTCCCTCTTACGGTTGAATATCAGGAGAGGCTTTATGCCGGCGGGAGAATAAAGGGAAGCCGTTGGGTAAAACGCGAAGGAAGGCCAACCGACGAAGAAGTCCTCTCGGCAAGACTAATTGACAGGTCCATAAGACCTCTTTTCCCCAAAACTTATAAAAAAGAAGTTCAACTGATTGTCATGGTACTTTCGGTTGACGGAGTGAATGACCCCAAAATCTTGGGTGCCATCGCCGCAAGCGCCGCGATTCATATATCAACTCTTCCCTGGAAGGGTCCGGTCGCTCCTTTGACAATCGGAATTAAGGACGGGAAATATGTAGTAAACCCCGAGACTGTCGATTTGGAGGCGTCACAGATGGATCTTACAGTATCTTCGACAAAAGAGGCGGTTTTGATGGTGGAAGCGGCAGCCACGGAAGTAACCGAAAAACAAATTGTGGAGGGAATTGAGTTTGCCCAAAAAGAAAGTAAGGCCATTCTTAAACTTATCGAAGATTTGACTAAGGAAGTCGGCACGAAACGAGAAACATACAAGGAAGAGGAACCGTCCATCGAACTGGTCCGCGACGTCACAAAATTAGTAGGAGACAAAATGCCCGGTTTGGTCAAAAACATGGCTAATCACGAGGGGCTATCCGACGAATACGCTGAATTTATTGCCGCGATCAAAGACCACTTCGAGAGAGAAGATCAAAGGAAGTTTGTCCTGGAAATAGTTGATCATATGAAGAAGGACTACATTAGGGAGCAGATTCTTAAAAAGGGAGTTAGGCCCGACGGTAGAAAATTAACTGAGTTAAGGAAACTTTCTGGACAGGTGGGATTCCTACCGAGAACGCACGGGAGCGCGGTTTTTTCAAGAGGTCAAACTCAGGTTTTGTCGGTTGCCACACTTGGTTCGGAATCCATGGGACAACTTTTGGAAAGTGCCGAAGGAGAAGAAGAAAAGCACTATATGCACCATTATTCCATGCCTCCTTATGCCTCAGGAGAAACCGGAAGAGTTGGCTCTCCAAATAGACGCGAAATAGGACATGGAATGCTTGCCGAGCGCGCCTTGCTTCCCGTCATTCCTTCCCAGGAAGAGTTTCCTTATGCAATCCGTGTCGTCTCCGAGGTCATGAGTTCAAACGGGTCGACATCAATGGCTTCAGTGGTCGGATCTACGCTTTCTCTGATGGATGCCGGAGTTCCTATAAAAGCCCCTGTTGCCGGAATTGCGATGGGACTAATTATCGAAGACGAAAAGAATTTTGCGGTTTTGACAGATTTGATGGGTATTGAGGATTTCAATGGCGATATGGATTTCAAAGTTGCAGGGACCGCAAAAGGAATCACGGCACTTCAGATGGATGTTAAAGCACTAAACCTTACTTCAAATATTTTGGAAAAGGCGCTTGATCAGGCAAAAGATGCAAGAGATCAAATTATGAAAAAGATTTTGGAAACTATCGCCGAACCGAGAAAAGTGGTTTCAGAATATGCACCTAAAATTAAAGTTGTAAAAATTCCGGTTGATAAAATCGGAGAATTCATCGGCCCCGGTGGAAAGAATATTAAAAAACTTATGGCCGATACGGGAGTACAGATTGACGTCAACGATGACGGAGGCGTAAGTGTTTCCGGAGTTGACGAAGAGAAAATGGCCAAGGCAGTCGCCTATGTTGAGGGTTTTGCAAAAGAGGTAGTGGCCGGCGAGATTTACGAAGGGGAAGTTGTAAGACTTATGCCTTTCGGGGCGTTTGTGAATATTTTGCCCGGGAAAGATGGGATGGTTCATGTGACCGACATGGGTCAGGACGGCTTCGTAAAAGACGCCGGGGACGTGGTTCACATCGGGCAAAAAGTCCAAGTAAGAGTTAAAGAAATTGACGACCAGGGAAGAATCAACCTCAGTATGAATATGGACCCGACAAAAGATAAACCGAGAGAAGAACGCCCCAGGAGCGGTGGGTTTGGCGGAGGAAGAGGCGGATACGGCGGCAGTCGTGGCGGATTTGGTGGAGGACGAAGCGGAGGTTTTTCAAGAGGTCCAAGTAGAGGCGGATTTGGTGGAGGACGAAGCGGAGGTTTTTCAAGAGGGTCAGGTAGGCCAGGATTTTCAAGGCAAGATGATAACGGTGGAAGCGGTGGCCCCCATTTTCCAACTTCAAGGTTGGTCGATGACAGTAAAAAGAGCTTTGATAGATGAGACCCCGACCGTGTCGTAGATAGGGACTTCGTGTTACACTAGATTTATGGATTCTGCTGCCCAAGAAATTACCGTTTTAATTGATAAGGCGAAAAATGCTGACTTGCCGGAAAAGCTCCGTGAGGTAGTTTTGGTTCGATTAAACCAACTTTCAAAACTTACCAATTCCCCATCATTTTTGCCGGAGTTTGACAGTATGGAGAAGTATATTGATTGGATTACGATTTTGCCTTGGAATAAAAGGACTCAGGACACGTTGGATCTTGAGAATGCCAAAAAAATTATGGAGACCCACCACTTTGGTTTGACCGATATCAAAAACCGTGTCTTGGAATATATAAGTGTCATGAAACTTAAACAGGAAAAAGGGGAAAGTAAGGACATTTATAGAGCCCCGATTCTCTGTTTTGTCGGTCTGGTCGGTACTGGCAAGACCACAATTGCCTATTCCATTGCCGAGGCTCTGGGCAGGCCGATTGCCCGCATCCCCTTCGGCGGCATGGGAGACCCCCTGGATCTTAGGGGACAATCAAGAATGCATCCGGAGGCGGAGCCGGGAAAAATTATTAAAGCCCTAAAAGTAACTCAAAGTAAAAATCCGGTAATACTTCTTGATGAGATTGATAGGGTCACGGATCAAGGAAGAAGTTCGATTATGGGGGTTTTGGTAGAACTTCTGGATCCCAGACAAAATTATGCCTTCGTTGATCATTATATTGATTTTCCGTTCGACCTTTCCGAGACCCTGTTTATTACAACCGCGAATAATACGACAAATATTGCAACAGCCGTGATGGACAGGCTTGAACCGATTTCAATGCCAAGTTATACGGATGCGGAGAAGGTTACTATTGGACAAAAATATATTTTGCCTGAAGCCATGAAAGCGTCAGGTCTTCCCAAAGAATCATTGGTAATCGATCCCGACGTCTGGGCAAACATAGTCCGCCCTTTGGGTTACGATGCCGGAATCCGCACCTTGGAACGAAATATCGATGGAGTTGTCAGGAAAATTGCCAGAATTTTAGTTGAAGGTAAAGCCCAGTCGGTGCATGTCACCTCACAAAATGTTAAGGAATTCCTGCCTCAGTAGTACAATAGTCGAATGAAGTTATTAGCAATCTCAGATTCTCATGGTAATATCGCAAACCTGGAGCATGTCATGGGATTTGCTAAGAAGATTAGGGTTTCGGGGGTTATACACGCGGGTGATTGGAATACACCGGAATCTGTCGAAACGGTTTTATCTTTTGGAATTCCCCTTTATGCGGTTTTGGGGAATGCGGATATTGACCCTGCGATAGGTAAAAGGTTAAAGCTAAAGGGTAAAGGATTTGCAGAAAATTATTTGGAGTTTGAAGTCGGAGGAAGAAAAATCGGGGTTACCCATAAACCTTCAGATAACAAAAAATATTTTTTCTGCAAAAAATATGACGTTATTTTAAACGGGCACCTACATTCAAAATATGAAAGCGTAAGAGGAATCACTAAATTTATCCGCCCCGGGGCAACCGTAAGCGGTATCAATTTTGCAATTTATGATACGGTCATAAATGGAGTAGAATTTGTAAGAGATGAATAAAAAGGAAGAGCTTCAAATATTGAAGGATAAAATGGAGGCAGACGATTCACTTCCTCTTAGGAAGGGTGATACAAACTTGGTCTTCGGCGTTGGAGACCCGGAGGCAAAAATTCTTTTTATTGGTGAAGGACCGGGCTATTGGGAAAATTTAAAAATGGAACCCTTTGTCGGGAATGCCGGAAAGTTTTTGGACCAGCTTCTGAAATCAATAGGTATGCCGAGGGAAAGTGTTTACATCACGAATGTTGTACACCACAGGCCGCCGGAAAATCGGGATCCGCTCCCGGAAGAAATGTTGGCGTACGGAAAATATTTGGATAAAATAATTAATGTAATTAACCCGGAAGTGGTTGTTACTCTAGGCAGGTTCTCTATGGGAAAATTTTTGCCCACTGCTAAGATTTCCACTACTCACGGAAAGCTATTTAGGGTAAACTGGAACGGTAAAGATCTTTTTGTGATCCCGATGTATCATCCTGCCGCCTCTCTCAGGAACGGAGAAGTGATGCGTCAGGAAAAGGAAGACTTTCTGAGGCTTCCGGATGCACTAAAAAAGATTTCTGAGAAAAAGAAAAAGAAAGTTCCCGAAACGGAACAAATGAGTCTTGTTTAATAATATGTCAGCACTAAAATTCATAGCCCTTTCGGGCACTACGGGAGTTACCGAAAACCTTTATGTTTATGAGTATGGTAACGATATGATTGTCGTCGACTGTGGTGTAGGTTTTCCCGAAAGTGAAATGTTCGGAGTTGATCTTGTCATTCCCGACTTCTCGTATATCAAACAAAATGCGGCCAAACTGCGGGGCGTTTTGATCTCCCACGGACACGAAGATCATCTTGGAGGCCTGCCCTTTCTATTCAAGGATGTGCAAACGACAATTTATGCAACAAAACTTGTTGGGGGATTCATTCAGGATAAATTTGAGGACTACAAGGACAAAGTTCCAAAAATCTCAATATTTGATCCCGAGAAGGATGTTTTGTCTCTTGGGGTTTTTAAAGTTACCCCATTCAGGGTAAGTCATTCTGTTCCAGACGGAGTCGGATTTTGTATAGACACCCCGGAAGGAAAAATTTTCCACGTTCCGGATTATAAATTTGATTGGACCCCAGTTGACGGCCGGCCTTTTGCCGCAGCAAAGGTTGCGACACTCGCCTCACAAGGATCTTTAGCATTAGCTTCAGATGCGCTTGGTGCAAATACCCCGGGCTACACGGAAAGCGAGAGGTCAATCGAGGGGAGGATCGAAGCCATTGCCAGTAATGCGAAAGGGAAGATTTATCTGACTACAATTTCAAGCAATATAAGCCGCATGCAGCAGACAATTAATGTTGCCGCAAAACTTGGTAGGAAAGTAGTTCTTATAGGCCGCTCAATTGAAAGAAAAGCTCAGATTGCCAAAGACTTGGGGTATCTCCTTTACCCAAACGATTTAGTCATCAGGTCAAAACAGGCCTCAAGGCTTCCCCCTGATAAATTACTTTTTATAATTTCGGGAAGCTATGGGCAACCGGGCAGCGCCCTATATAGACTGTCCCTCGGAGAACATGATTTCTTAAAGGTCGGTAAGGGAGATGTTGTGATATTTTCCTCAGACCCTGCCCCGCCCGGGAGCAAAGCAAACGTGGATTTTCTGGTTGATAAACTTATTGAAAGTGATGTTGATGTTCATTATTACGATATGCAGGAGGATCTCCACGTCTCGGGGCATGGAAGTATTGGAGATATCGAAATGCTTTTTGCTCTAATCAAACCCAAATATTTTATCCCAATAGGCGGGACCATAAGACATATGAGGGCGTACGGGCTTATTGCCCAGAGGATGGGGGCAGCCGAGCAAAATGTTTTAGAGCTTCTTTCGGGGGAAATTGTGGAATTTAGCGGTCAAAATGCCAGACGTACAGGAAAAGTTCCCGTTAAGGAAATCCTGGTTGATGGGCTTGGCATAGGAGATGTGGGGAACGTGGTTCTGAGGGACCGGCACATCCTTTCTAAAGAGGGAATAGTAATTGCAATTATTCATTTTGATAGGAACCAAAGCACTCTCATAGATAACCCTGAAATAATGAGCAAGGGATTTGTTTTTGAGCAGAAGTACGGAAAAATTCTTGAAGATGCTTCGCAAGAACTCGCCCGTGCAATGCAAAAAAAGAAGTCGATAAATGCAAACGTAGTTAGAAATATTGCGATTGATTTTTTGGAGCGATATTTCTACCAGAAAACGGGTCGGCGCCCGATGATTTTGCCGGTTGTAGTAGAAATTTAATCACACTTTTTCAGGGTGTGAATTGAAATATAATGTTCCCCCTCGGGTTTTCCGAGACGTTTTTCTTCCTGGAAAAACTTATCAAGTCCGTTTAGAATTCCGTCTCTGGCTACAAAATATACAGGGACATTTGACGGAAGACATGCAAACTTAAGTAAATCCGGATTAAGAATCCGCGGGTCCAAATATGTAACCATTACGTTTTTTGAACCGTTGAAGTATGTAAACATTGCGCTTTCGGGGTTCCCCGCATCAAGTCTTACCCCCACGACTATCTGATTATCTTTACTCAAACTTTCAAGATAGTTAACTGTTTCGGGGATTCCGTATCCCGAGGTCCAATCAGATATATATCCGGTTTTTTGTGAGAGGCTTGTCGTTTTGTCTAGAATGTTGAAGTATATGAGGGGAGAAACAATCAATAAAGCCGTCATTACAATAGACGGAACTGGGGTAATTATTCCAATCAAAACGGAGAAGGGTTTTTTAAAATTTAATATAGTTTGCGATGCAAAAACGGTTGTTAATGCCAAGAAGGAAGTAACATATCTTGTTCCCAAAGACCTCCCCAGAAATATTATAAGAATGATGCTCGTCAAGAAAAAAAATGGGTAGTATTGGCTTTTTCTTTTTTAAAAATAGATAGATTCCCATAACCGTTAATATAAAGATAAAGGGTGTTAGTTGAAAAAACGCTACATTAACCGTGGCTGAGAAATTTTTTATCCACAAAGAAAAAGGGAAGCCCAAAATTTCATGGATCGAAAGCATAAAGCGGCTATTGGAACCGAATGACGCCCAGAACGCCTTTTGGAAAAGGAGTGGTGAAAGAACAACAAGGCTTGTAATGAAAGAAAAAACCGCTTGTTTAAAACGTTTTTTGTAGATGAGTATAAAAATTATGGAGACCAAAAACACAAGTGCCTGAAGTTTTATAAAAACACCGATTCCGAGAGTAAGTCCCAGATAAATTAAATACTTATCCTTTTTGGTTTCAAGAATTTGCATCAAAAAATAAAAACTCCAAACCCCTACTGCTGCGATTGCAGATTCCATCAGTGTCTGTCTGTCAAAAAAAGCAAAAAGCGGGATCACGATATAAAGAATCGAAAAAATAAGTGCTGCCTTCTCGTTTTCCAAGCTCTTTGCCACTTTGTATATTCCGATTAAGGTGAGTAGGCCTGCCAGAGTCGACACCAGTCTACCCATAAAAAGCGGGGAATTGACAATGCTTTCAAATATTCCGAAAATCCAAATTAGAAAAGGTGGCTTTGCGTCATTAAGAGAATAAAATAAACCCGCGGATGTATGCAGTGATTTCCAACCCCAATCAAGGTAGATTGCTTCGTCATTAAAAATCGGAAGTTTGGTTATATTGACAAGCCGGACGAGCAAACAAATGATAGAAAGACTAACTAAGGAATGATCACGGATAAATCTGGTAAAAGATATTTTCACTGGTTTAGTTTAGCAAATAGTTGCCGTGGTTGTTGAGCTTTGTCCCTACTTCGATATACAATGTGGTTGGGCTATGATTAAGAAGATGTTTATTAGGGCAGCCATTAAAAACTTTGACAAAAAGAATATGCTCTTTACCTGTACTGGGATAATAGTCGGAATTTTGGGGATAACAGTTGCAAGAGCGCAATCCTCAGAAATAATTCAAGCTTGCATTGCCCAATCCAATGGCGATAGTCAGTCTAAAAATCTAGCAGGGAATGCCAACACTGGTTCAGTGAGGATAGTACAAAATCAGGATGACTGTAGAAATGATGAGACTTATATTACTTGGAATGTTCAAGGGCCACAAGGCCTTCCCGGGCCCGCTGGTGTACCAGGACCCCAAGGCCCACCAGGAGAATCAAGCGGTCCCTTTATATGTATGCTCTGTTCTATTAGGGATTTCCTCTATAGGCTAAACCGCACCGATCTTATAAATGTCAATTTTAATGATGCCATTTTGAATGGACAATTGCCGAATGAAAATTTGTCCGGCAGTACTTTTATACACGCAATTGTCAGGCTGAACATTACAGGCGCAAACTTATCTGGTACAGATTTATCATTTGCTAATATGGATGGAGATAGCGCAGCATACGCAAACTTTACGGGATCAAACATGAACGGAGTCTCAATCCCTTATGCAGATTTAACAGGGGCAATTTTTACTAATACAAATTTAACTGGAGTGACTGGTTTGGATTCGTCAACCCTGGACAATGTAGTCTGGTCAAACACAATCTGCCCAGATGGAACTGGCAGTAATGATCATGGTGGAACATGCCTCGGTCATTTGGTTCCCTAGACCTTCAAAAAAGATTAAATGGAACTTACTAAAAAACTGGCATTGACAATTTTAGTTTTCTTTTCATTAACTTTTTCCTTGATAAGTTTAGGAAAGTGGGCGTTTAATGATGCGGACGAAGGCATTTATGCCGAAGTCTATTATGAAAGTGTCCAGAGAAATAACTTTTTAAATTTTACATATTTAAAAACTCCATGGGCTGAAAAGCCACCACTTTTATTTTGGTTGATGAGGGGGAGTGCCCTAGTTTTTGGAGAAAATGAATTTTCTCTCAGACTTCCATCTGCAATTTTGTCAGCAGCCTCGGTGGTACTGGTATTTTTGATTGTTCTTGTGGCGACCAATAACCTAGTTGCCTCGTTCCTGTCGGGATTAGTTCTTCTTACGACAGCTTATTTTTGGTTTACAGGGAGGCAGGTTAGGATGGATGTCCCGGTAACCGCATCGATACTTTTATGTTTTTACTCCTTTCTCAAAGCCAGAAAACATTCAAAATGGTTTTTGGTTTTTGGGTTTGGCTTGGCATGCGGAGTTTTATTTAAAAGTGTAATAGGCTTGCTTATTTACCCGGTCATTTTGATTTATTCCTGGTTTTACAAAGACTGGTCTTGGTTAAAAAACAAATGGTTTTGGCTGGGGAATCTTCTTGCTTTGGTATTGACGGCGCCGTGGCATATTTATGAAAGCATAATTTACGGACAAAAATTCTGGCATTCATATTTGGTGCTCCATGTTGTAGACAGGGCATTGACTACTGTCACAAGCGGACCGGTGGCGCCGTTTTTTTATTATTTTAACCAAATTCTTATTACCAACCAGCCGTGGTTTTTATTGTTTTTAATTATTGGTATTTCTTTCCTGGTCTATTTATACAGAAGAGGCGTGAAAAATCGTAAATTTGAATTATTTTTAATGGTTTGCTCCTTTTTTATTCTAGTGTTATTTTATGTTCCCAAGACAAGACTTTTGTATTACTTCACTCCCATGCTTCCTTTTATGGCCATGTTTATTGGTAGTGTTACGACAAGGTTGATCGAAAGAAGAAAAAATTTAGTTATAGCCTGTTTTGCAGTTGTGGCGTCTGTGGGTTTAATAAACACTACGTTACGCATCTTTTCACAAAAAGACAGAGGGTTTTTTCTGGAAGATACAAAAAAGATAAGTAGAACAGTTGTCGCAGAAGATGAAAGAAAAGTTATCCAGATTGCCTCTGAAAAAAATCTGGATTTATATTTATATAACTGGAATTTCTACGCCACGCTTAGTTATTATGCAACTATCCACAACGATGTAAAACTAAAAATATATAAGAATGATGTAAAGATGGATCCTCCCTGTTTGCTATTGATCCCCACCCCGCTTGTAGAAAAAATTCAAATCCAAACTGCGCATAAAATTTTATTTCGAGGTGAGGCGGCGACGTTAGTTGAGATTTTTTCTGCACAAAAGTTGTTTTAAAGAATTGTTCTTCCGCTTGTGGTTGAGGTTTAACTCCAGTTCGATATACAATGGTTGGGCAGTGATTAAGAAGAGAAAGAGGTTTACAAAGAGAGGTTTTAGGTTAAAACTCAAAAAGGAGTCGATGTTCTCCATCTCCCAAATAGTTTTTTTTGCTATCGCGGGACTTATCCTCATTTCCTTCTCACGTCAGGGAATAGCCCTTCTTAAGTTTAACGACATTCTTCTTGAGTATTTCTCCTGGTCCAGTATTTTTTTGCCCTTTATCTTTTTATCGTTTGCATTTCTTCTTTCCAAAGTTAAATTTATCTTGGGGCAACCCAATGTCATTGTAGGGAGTCTGTTATTTTTCATTTCGATAATGGGTTTGGGCAGGGCAGGGACAATCGGGGTAGTCGTATGGGACTCGATCGGTGCTCTTGTTACACCTGTCGGAGCTGCAATAATTTTAGCCGGTGTCGGAATGGTGGGTCTCATTGTTCTTTTTAATACCTCGATAGATCAGGTTTATAAGCTGATTAAAGAGGGGATTCGTCAGGCGAACATTTATATTCACGGCAACGGAGGACAACTAAAAATTGGAGGAAAATCATTATCTGGGGGGGCGATAAAGGTTTCCGGCGGGGGCATTTTCCGAAATCCCACAGCTTCAAAAACGACTACATCAGTTGGTTCTCCGACGCCCGCAGAATCACTGCCACAAGAACCTGTGATGAACAAGGATACCGCGGGGGTCAAAATTTGGAAGTACCCGAGTCTGGAAATACTAAGTGAGGTCGAAAGCGGCAAAGCAGACAGAGGAGATATTAAGGGCAACGCCGCTATTATAGAAAAAACCCTTGAGTCCTTTGGGATTACTGCGAGAGTGGTTGAAGTAAACCTGGGGCCTGCCGTCACACAATACGCGCTTGAGGTGGCCCTCGGGACAAAGCTTTCGAAAATTACTTCGCTGGAGCGGGATTTAGCCCTTGCCCTTTCCGCGCCAACAGGCACCATAAGAATCGAGGCTCCGATCCCCGGCCGGAATCTGGTGGGAATTGAACTTCCCAACCGTTCCGCTGAGTTTGTCAGTTTGCGAAAGATGATGGAGTCGGAAGAAATGCTTGGTGCCAAGTCCAAGCTCGAAGTCTCTCTGGGACTTGATGTGTCCGGCAAACCCATTGTTGCCAATATCGCCAAAATGCCACACATTTTAATTGCGGGGCAGACCGGTTCCGGAAAATCTGTTTGCATTAATGCCTTTCTGGCGTCACTTCTTTTTAGGGCTTCTCCTACCGAGGTAAAGTTAATTTTGGTCGATCCAAAGAGGGTAGAGCTTACCCACTACAACGATATTCCCCATCTCCTTTCTCCCGTAATAGTAGATCCTGACAAAGTCCTTTCGGCCCTTCGCTGGATTATGTCGGAAATGGAGAATCGTTATAAGATATTTGCCCAGGCCGGTGCCAGGAATATTGATTCTTATAATGAAATGTCTGGTTTTCAGGCTCTTCCTTACATAGTTCTTTTTATTGACGAACTTGCAGATATTATGCTTTTTTCTCCGGTAGAAGTTGAGGATGCAATTACACGTATTGCCCAAATGAGCCGTGCAACCGGAATCCATATGGTTCTTGCGACACAAAGACCTTCGGTTGATGTCATTACAGGTCTCATTAAAGCCAATATCCCCAGTAGAATTGCTTTTGCCGTTGCCTCCCAAGTTGACTCTAGAGTAATTCTTGACACCCAAGGGGCAGAAAAGCTTTTAGGTAAGGGAGATATGCTATACCTGCCTCCCGAGCAGGCAAAGCCGATTAGAATTCAGGGAGCGTTTGTCAATGACAAGGAAATAAGCACACTGGTGACATTTTTGAAGAATCAAGGGGTCACACCGCAGTATACAGATGAAGTTACTACAATGACAAAGGCGGGAGTGGTTTCGGTTCCCGGTGTCGACGGCGAAGTGGATGACCTATTTAAGGACGCCGTTAAATGTGTCTGTCAGTATGAAAGAGCCAGCGCATCACTTCTGCAAAGAAGACTCTCTATCGGTTACGCAAGAGCTGCCAGAATTGTTGATCAGCTTGAGGCGGCGGGGGTAATAAGCCCCAGCGACGGGAGCAGCAAGCCGCGAGAAGTTTTAGTTCAAAATGCCGAGGAATTCTTAGCTTCGTTTGGTCATTCGGGAGCGGAGTGATAGAATCTTCTGATCATGAATACAATTGGCCAAATCATTAAATCTGCACGCGTCAAAAAAAAATTATCATTCAAAAAACTTGAGGAGATAACAAAAATAAAGGCTTCCTTTATCAAGTCTATCGAAGAGGGGAAATGGAACTCCCTGCCCACGTTTACGACGGTGTTGGGTTTTGTAAAAAGTCTCTCCACAGCCCTTGCAATTGACCAAAATATGGCTGTCGCGGTATTGAAACGTGACTATCCCCCTAAAAAATTAAATATTAATCCCAAACCGGACGCGTCCCGGCGATTTTTTTGGAGTCCAAAACTTACTTTTGCCATTGGGACTTTCGCGGTTATCTTGGGCGTTTTGGGATATATCGGCTTCCAGTATGCAAAGTTTATTTCACCGCCGGACCTTGCAGTTGAAAGTCCCAAGGAGAACCAGATTGTTGAAGGGAACTCGGTACTGGTTTTTGGATCAACCGACCCCGATGTAAAAATAACAGTGAACAATCAGCCTGTATTGGTCAACGATGACGGAAAATTCTCGGTGGAGCTGGGAGTTACCCGCGAAACGACCGAAATAGCCATTATTGCATCAAGCAGGTCCGGAAAAGAGCGGACAATTTCCCGTAAAATTACGGTACAATAGTTCATATGGATTCTGTTCAAACACTTTTGGTAATCGTAGTAATAAGCCTGACCGTGCTTCTTGTGGTTGTTGGTGTTCAGGTGATGCTTATCATAATTGATCTTAGACGCGCGATAAAAAGACTAAATAGCATTCTGGAAGATGCAATTCTTGGGGGAGGACTGATACGCCCCGAAAAACTGAGCTCTGTTCTGGAGCTTCTTCACAAAAACAAAAAACTCGAAACACACGGGGGAAGCTAAGGTAGGCTACCGAACTCGGTTGCCCCTCTGCGGCTGGGGATCTGGCATTAGATGTTTTAGCTTTTTAATATTCGTTTCAATATCATTACTCAGCTTTTGAATCTCCGCGGGGTTAACGGCTGTCCTTTTGCGCATCACTTGGGACGCGATCAAACCTAGGTATTGTGACGATTTCATGTACCTATTCAGCTATTGAATTTCTTCTAAAGACATCTTTACCAAAAAACTTCCCCCGCCGACAGATATTCTTTCCATTGGCTAAACGATATATTTATTTCCTGGATAAGTCAGCGGTTTATAGCGTATAATTTAGCCATGAGTTCTGATGAGATTAGACAAAAATACCTGGACTTTTTTAAGAAACGTAAACATGTTGAAATTTCTGCCTCCCCGCTTGTAATAGATTCTGATCCAACCACTCTTTTTACGTCAAGCGGGATGCAACAACTTGCCCCATATTTGAAGGGAGAGGCGCATCCGGACGGAAAAAGGCTGGTTGATATACAACCGTCTATCCGCATGCAGGACCTGGATGAGGTTGCAGACAACAGACACTTCAGTTTTTTCGAAATGCTGGGGAATTGGTCCTTGGGAGATTATTTTAAAAAGGAACAGTTAAGTTGGGTTTGGGAATTTTTTACCAAGGAGCTGGAACTTGATCCTGCAAGGCTCCATGTCTCCGTGTTCGAAGGAAACAGTGAGGTTCCGAAAGATAAGGAATCATTTGAAATATGGAAGTCGATTGGTTTACCTGAAAGTCATATACATTTTTACGGAACTGATAAAAACTGGTGGAGCCGTGCGGGCACTCCGGAAAAAATGCCTGTAGGAGAAATTGGGGGACCCGACAGCGAGCTATTTTTTGAATTTGAGAAGGTTGCGCACGATCCCAAATATGGTAAATTTTGTCACCCCAATTGCCAGTGCGGTAAGTTTCTTGAAATCGGTAACTCTGTTTTTATGCAATATCAGAAAAAAGAAGATGGAAACCTGGTTGAGTTGCCTCAAAGAAACGTGGATTTCGGGGGCGGCCTTGAAAGGATGGCAGCAGCGGTTGCCGGTGACCCCGACACCTTCCGTATTGATCTTTTTTTCGGTGTCATTAAGAAAATTGAGAGTGAGGTCGGATTCGGGTACAACTCAGATTTGGATAAGGACAAAAGCTTCAGAATTATTGCGGATCATCTTAGAACCTCGGTTAATTTGCTAAGTGAGGGCGTGGTAGCCGGCAACAAACTCCATGGCTATGCCCTTAGAAGATTAATTCGAAGAGCCATGTTTCACTTCCATCTTTTGGGCAGCGGGATTTCGGGTGGAGCTCTTGCGCACATTGCTGAAGAATTACGGAAATTTTATCCTAACGTAGATAAGAATTGGGAATTTATCGAAGAGAACTTATCCGCTGAAGGAACGAGGTTTGAGCTTGCCCTAAAGCGGGGTTTAGCACGTTTGACCTCAGCCGTCGGAAGGGGTGAGGAAATTAACGGGCAATTTGCATTTGACCTTTATCAAACGGAAGGATTTCCATTGGAACTAACCATTGAAATTTTAAAGCAAAATGGAATATTGTTTACTCCGGAGGAAAGAAACGCTTTTGAAGGCGAATTTGAAAAACACAAAGACCTAAGTAGAAGCAGCTCTTCCGGAATGTTTAAAGGAGGGCTTGCCGAGGCGTCGGAAATTACCACCAAACTGCATACGACAACACATTTGCTTCACGCGGGGCTTCGGCAAGTGTTGGGTGAGCATATTGGACAAAAGGGCAGCCACATAACTTCCGAAAGACTTCGTTTTGATTTTTCCCATCCACAAAAACTTTCTGACGATGAAATTAAAAAAGTAGAAGATTTAATAAATCTAAAAATCAGAGAAAACCTGCCCGTTAGCTCGATTGAGATGACTTTACCCGAGGCGGTGGGAGTCGGAGCCCTGCACTTTTTTGCGGAAAAGTATGGAGAAAAAGTAAAAGTCTACACAATCGGGGACCCGGAAGGAATCTGGTTTTCAAAAGAGGTTTGCGGCGGTCCGCACGTTACCCACACCGGGGCTATCGGTAGTGTTAAAATAATTAAACAGGAAAAAATAGGAGCGGGTGTAGTAAGAATATATGCCGCGTTAGGGTAAATTGCAGCACCTAACCCCAAATATGAATTTAAAAGATTTTTTGACAACTAGGGAACATCCACCTGAACTCTATTGGTCGCTCGTTATAGAGGAGGGATGGATTCAGGCGGGAGTGTGGTATATAGGCGAAAACGCGGCGGAAGTTGTGAGCATTAGCCCGGGGGCTGCGTGGAGTGAGGAGGACGAACTTACTGGAGCGGTTGATGCGGCTCTTTCCAGCGCAATCCAAAAACTTCCGGAAAATTATAAAGAACCTAACAAAGCCGTTTTTGGTGTCTCTTCCTCTTGGGTCAAGAATGGAGAAATCACCGAGGAGTATTTGGATAAGATAAAAAAACTTTGCACGGAACTTTCCTTAAACCCGGTTGGTTTCGTGGTTCTGCCTGAGGCAATTGCCCATTTATGTAAATCGGAAGAAGGATCACCTCTGAATGCAATAATTCTTGGTTTGGGATCGGGGAAAATAGAAATTTCGGTGTTTAAGCTGGGCAATCTTGTTGGGACAACGGAGGTATCAAGAAGTGTTTCACTTGTTGAAGACGTTACGGAGGGTCTCTCGAGATTCGAGGGTGCAAACCCTCTTCCGTCGCGCTTCATTGTTTACGACGGAAAAGAGGGCGAACTTGAGGAGGCCAAAGAAACCTTAATGCAGGCTTCTTGGGAAGGAGCCGAAAAGATTAAATTTCTACACACCCCAAAGGCCGAAGCACTAAGCCCCGACAGAAAAGTTTTGGCTACATGTCTTGCGGGGGCGGCCGAAATCGGGCACGTCTCCCGGGTTGATTCCAGGGACGTCCAATTTTCGGAGGAAGCAGAAGTAAAGGAAGAGAATGAGGCAAAGGCTGCTCCGGTTGAGGAGGTTACCGCAGAAAATTTGGGTTTTGCAATAGGATCGGACATTGCCGTGAACGCAAATGAAATCGAAAATGTTGTCCCTCCGCAGTCTGCTGAGCCGGCAGTCTTCAAAAAAACAAATTTTAGTCCCGGAAGTAAGCTCTCCGAATATCTGCAAAAAACCAAAAATCTTTTTCACTCCTTTTCTTTAAAAACAAACGGAGCCCCGCGTGTTAAAAACAAAACCTTAATCGGCATTTTGGTTGTAGTACTTTTGACGATTGTTGGTGGTGTAGTCTACTGGTGGTTTTTCCCAAAAGCGGATGTTGCTGTTTTTGTTACCCCTAAAAGATTTGAGCAGCAAGCCCAATTATCTTTCAATCCGTCCGGCATATCGGATGCTGAAAGTGGTGTTATTCCAGCCCAGGTGATCACCGATACAGTTACCGGAGACAAAACCAAGTCTACCACAGGGACAAAGTTGATTGGGAATAAAGCCGTGGGAAGCGTTCAAGTAGCAAACGGTAACGGAACCGCAATAAATTTGGCTGCAGGAACTCTTCTTACTTCCTCCACAGGTCTTAAATTTGTTACAAATTCACAAGCTTCGGTTTCGGGACAAATTCTACCGGGTTCCCCAGGGACAGCGAATGTGGATGTCACAGCTTTTGATATCGGGGCACAATATAACCTTGCCAAGGACGAGGTTTTCAGTATCGGAAACTATTCAAAAGCGATGGTTGCAGGGAGATCCCTCTCCGACTTTTCTGGTGGAAGCAGTCAGGAAATTTCGGCGGTAGATGCTGACGACCAGGCAAATTTGGAAACGGATCTCCAAGGGGAGCTGGTTCAAAATGCAATAAACAATATTTCGGCAAAAGTTACCAGTGATCAGGTTTTTGTGAACGATTTGGCGGGGCTCGATACGGTAAGTAAGGACTTTGACCATAAAATAGGAGATCAGGCGGATAGTATTAAACTTTCATTGAACTTAAATGCAACAGGGATCGCTGCCGACAAAGTTAAATTAATTGAATACGCAAAAGGTGTTTTAAAAGACAAAGTTCCTTCGGGATACGTACTGGATAGCGACCAGATAGATTTTAAATTTAAATTCTCCGCCGCAAGCGGCGGGAATTATTTGTATGATGTGACAATAGGGGCTAATTTCCTGCCCGAGATGGATAAAACAAAAATTATCACCCAAATTTCCGGTAAGACGATTGCTAGAACCCAAAATTATTTAAATTCCATCCCAGGATTCGGACATGCAGAAATTACTTTAAAACCAAAACTGCCAGGGCCGCTTGGTACTCTTCCGAGAATATCTAAAAATATCACACTTACCGTAAGCGCCGAGCAGTAGTACAATAATCTTCATGACCCAGAAGACAGTTTTACGTATTGCGGCTGTAGTCTCCGGAATTTCAGGAATAATCATTCTTATGGGGGTAATTTATCCGATTATCTCTTACGACACAAACTACGCCTCGAAATACAGTAACTCCGGAAATTACACAAAACTTATTTCCCCCGTAGCCGGTACGACAGAAAAAACTCAAGGAGTAGTAACAACTACCGAAACAGTGGGAAGTAAGGTGGATTATACCCAGGCAAGCAATTGGTTTCAGGGTGGAGCCACAAAGGAAGATTTTAGTACTTCAAAAGTCGATTTTTACACGGTCACCATCCCCAAACTTAAAATTAATTCTGGGACTGTGGCAATAGGTGGCGAGGATTTAAGTAAAAGTCTAATTCAATATCCGGGGACAGCTCTTCCTGGAAAACGTGGCAACTCGGTTATTTTTGGGCACTCGATTTTACCGATCTTTTATGATCCGAAGAATTACATTTCCATCTTTTCACTTCTCCCGACTCTTAAAAAAGGAGACATGATATATGTCAGTTATGACGGAGTCTCTTATACTTATCAGGTTGAAACCATGTTTGAAGTACTACCGACGGATATCCAGGTACTTGATCAGGATTCAACAGACTCCTTTTTGACACTCGTCACATGTGTTCCGCCGGGAGATCCGGCAAAACCAAAAAGGCTGGTCGTGCGCGCGAGAGTAGTTCCACCACAATAATGAAAATACTCGGTATTGATTACGGAAGAAGGAAAGTCGGGCTTGCCATCGCCAATGGGCCGTTAGCTGCGCCATGGAAGGTAATTAAATATAAGGACGCAAAAGTTCTTATAGAAAATATTAAAGAAATTATAAGAAAGGAAGGTATCGAAAAAACAGTTGTCGGGGTTTCGGAGGGCGAAATGGGAGAGGAATCGAAAAAATTTGCAAGAGAGATCGGAGCAGTCACTTTTGATGAAACCCTTTCTACACAGGATGCGCAGATTCGGAGCTTGGAAGCCGAAATCGGGCAAAGGAAACGTCACGAAATGGAGGATGCCTACGCCGCTGCCATTATACTTCAGAACTTCCTGGATTTTGTTAACGCTTGACCTGGGGTTGTCCATGCTATACTCTAAGTACCTATGTTGAAGAACGTAATTGCCCCGATTCAGGCCTGGCTTCTTTCTCAAGGGCGCTGCGTCGGTTGCGGGACCGAACTCTCCGAAGGTAAAAAGAAAAATACAAAATATGGTGAGCAGGTTACTTGTATTAAGTGCGGAAGAATTTTTATCCACGACACCAAAACCAATAAGTATAGAAGAGCGCTTCTGCAAGAAGTTTGACTTGAGATGAAGAAACTTTTGTTTTTTCCCCTACTGGTAGCGTTTATGCTTGTCGTGGCTGGCGTTTGGTTTTATATCAATACGCAGCCCGTCTCAGATAATAAAAATCCCAGTAATTTTATTATTACCAAGGGAGCATCGGCTTCTCAAATCGGCAATAAACTTCAATCTTCGGGAATCATTAAAAGTGCATTGGCCTTTAAAATTTATATTCAGTTTACGGGTCAATCCGGGAAACTCCAGTCGGGTCAATTCAAGCTTTCTCCGTCCTTTTCGCTTTTTCAAAATATCGATTCCCTTCTAAGCGGCCCCATTGAAATTTGGGTAACAATTCCGGAAGGACTTAGGCGCGAAGAAATTGCGGCAAGATTCACTGCGGCTTTAGGTAAAGAGAGTACATTTACCGATCAATTCCTGCTTGATTCTAAGGGAAAGGAGGGGTCCCTCTTCCCAGACACTTATCTTTTTCCGCTGGATGCGTCAGCCTCGATGGTCGTTAAAAAAATGGCGGATACGTTTAATGTCAAGACTTCAGGTTTGACTCCCCGGTCGTCGGGTCTGACTTTTGCCGAAGCAGTAACGATGGCTTCACTGATTGAGAGAGAAACGAAGGGAGACGCCGAGCGCCCCATCGTTGCCGGAATAATAATGAACAGGCTTGAGATAGGAATGGCACTTCAGGTCGATGCCTCAGTTCAATATGCGGTAGGGACCTCCAAGGACTGGTGGCCGATTTTGAGGTTGGCCGATCTGAATATAAACTCTCCTTACAACACATATAAATTTGCAGGGCTTCCACCCACGCCGATTGCAAACCCCGGGCTTTCCTCGCTTACTGCGGCATTTAACCCTGCAGAAACCGATTATATGTATTATATTCACGATTCAACCGGTCAGATTCACTACGCCAGCTCGTTAAGTGAGCATAATGCCAATGTTGCCAAGTATCTCGGAAAATAAAATCAAAGTGGGTGTTGACTTCCTTACGATAGATAATATAATCCGATCTTAGGCGTACATTAATGGTACGTTCGTCCCGCTTCAGTAAACGGCGGGCCTTTAGTGTTTGAAAGCCGTCAATAACGAATGACATCTAAGAAACCATCCCGCAGAAATTTTGGGAAACAAGAAAAAAACTTACCCGAAATTAATCTTAGCCAGGTTCAAAAAGAAAGCTGGCAGTGGTTTTTGGGGGAAGGAATTAAGGAAGAGTTGATTGCGGTTTCTCCGATTGAAGACTTCACCGGGAAAAATTGGCAGTTATCCTTGGGTGACCACTCCCTGGGGGAACCCACAGTTTTACCTAAAACGGCGCAGAAAAAAGGAATTACATATGCATCCCCGGTTAAGATCCGCGCAACGCTTGTGAACAAAAGAACCGGAAAAGAGGTTACCCAGGACGTTTTCTTGGGTGATGTTCCCCAGATGACTTCCTCGGGAACATTCATCATCAACGGAATCGAAAGGGCTGTGATAAACCAAATTGTCCGTTCCCCAGGGGCTTATTTTTCTGGAGAGCTTGACCCGTCTTCGGGTCGGGTTCTATATAAAGCTGAAATTCGCCCTTTGCATGGAAGCTGGCTTGAATTTGAGACTACAAGGGCGGATATTATCTACGCCAGAATCGACAGGCGCAGGAAAGTGCTGGCAACGGTTTTTTTGAGGGCGTTGGGATTGGCATCCGATCAGGAGATAATTAATGCTTTTGCCGAAATTGACAAAAACGCCGACCACAAATATATTGCGGCAACTCTAGCCAAAGATTCTACAAAAAGCCAGGAAGAGGCTTTGATCGAGATTTACAGAAAGATGAGACCTGGCGAGCCGGCCGTACTTGATAACGCCGAGGCACTTTTTGCAAGTCTGTTCACGGACGGTAGAAGGTACGATTTAGGACGGGTGGGGAGGTTCAAAATAAACAAGCGTCTGGGAGTTAATCTTCCTAACGAAAAGAGTAACTGGGTTTTAACAAGACAGGATGCAGTTGCGGCTGTAACCTACCTCATCGGTTTGCAGAATGGAGTCGGTAAACTTGACGATATCGATCACCTCAGTAACCGGAGATTAAGAAGGGTCGGGGAGCTCGTAGCGGTAAACGCCTTTAGAGTGGGGCTACTTAGGCTCGAAAGAAGTGTTAAAGAAAAGATGAGCTTGATTTCACCTGACGATAAACCGCTCCCGGCTACGCTTATCAACGCCCGCCCGCTGATAGCTTCGCTTAACGAATTTTTCAGAAGCAACCAACTCTCAACAATCCTGGACGACACAAACCCTCTAAGCGAGGTGGATAACCTCAGGCGCGTTTCCGTTCTCGGGACGGGGGGAATAAATAGGGAAAGAGCCAGCTTTTCCATACGTGACGTTAATGCCTCCCAATACGGAAGGATTGATCCTGTCAGGTCCCCCGAAGGGCCAAATATCGGACTTGTTACTTACCTCGCACTTTATGCCAAAGTTGACGAGTTTGGTTTTATTGAAGCTCCTTACAGGAAGGTGGAAAAAGTGGGGAAGAAGGTAAAGGTAACCGATGAAATAGTCTATTTAACGGCAGATGACGAGGAGGACCACTATATTACCCATTCAGGGATAGGGATAGATGCTGGCGGGTTCATTACCGACAAACGTGTGCCCCTCAGGTATAGAGGCAAATTTATTGAAGGATCAGCAAACCTGGTTGAATATATAGACGTGACTCCGAGAGAAGTAGTTGGGGCTTCTGCGTCTTTGATTCCTTTTTTGGCTAACGATGAGGGCAATAGAGCTCTTATGGGAAGCAACATGCAATGTCAGGCGGTTCCACTTGTGAATCCCGAATCCCCCGTGGTCGGGACAGGAATGGAAGGGGTAATTTCTGCCGGAATGCAAAGAGTAATTTATGCGAGACATGCGGGAGTCGTTGAGTATGTTGATGGTGAAAAAGTTATCGTAAAACTGGACAAAAAGGCTGATGGAGAGGGGCTTGAGAATATTGACATTGAGATCATCGAAGGCGGTAAAAAAGAAGTTTACTATCTGACCAAATTTAAACGTACCGCTCACTCAACCTGTTACAACCAGATAGCAAGGGTGTCGCCCGGCCAAAAAGTTGAAGGCGGAGAACTTTTGGTTGACGGCCCCGCAAGCGAAGGGGGAGAACTAGGATTAGGACGCAACCTAACGATAGCCTATACCAGTTTTGGAGGATACGGATTTGAAGATGCGATTCTTATATCCGAAAGACTTGTGAAAGAGGACCTTTTGACATCGATTCACATCGAGGAATATGAAGCCGAGGTAGTTGACACTAAACTGGGTCCGGAAGAAATAACCAATGACATTCCGAACGTTTCCGAAGCAGAGTTGGGCAATCTTGCCGGTGACGGAATAGTTATGATTGGAGCGGAAGTCGGACCGAACGATATACTGGTAGGTAAAATAGCTCCAAAAGGGGAAACGGAATTGACTTCCGAGGAAAGACTTCTGAGAGCCATTTTTGGTGAAAAAGCGCGTGAAGTGAGGGACACTTCCCTCAGGATTCCTCATGGTGAACGCGGAATTGTCGTTGATGTCCAGATTTTGGACAGGGATAAGGGGGACGAACTTGGCCCGGGAGTGATAATGAAAGTGATTGTAAGGGTTGCCCAGATCAGAAAGATTACTGTCGGAGATAAAGTTGCTGGACGCCACGGAAACAAGGGAGTCGTGGCCAAGATTCTACCGGTTTCCGATATGCCGTACATGGCAGATGGAACTCCTGTTGATATCCTAATTTCTCCCCTTTCCGTTATTTCCCGTATGAATCTTGGACAGCTCATGGAAGCCCACCTCGGCTGGGCCCTTAAGACCAAGGATGAAAAAGGAGCCCTTCCTGTTTTTGATAAGATCGGGGCTGATATTATAGCAAAAGAACTTGCCGAAGCCGGCCTTCCTGTTACCGGAAAAACAAGGCTTTTCGACGGCCGTACGGGAGAAGCTTTTAAAGAAGACACTGTGGTTGGGATCAGTTACATAATGAAGCTTATCCATATGGTTGAGGATAAAACTCATGCCCGTTCCACTGGTCCGTACTCACTGGTCACCCAACAGCCTCTGGGCGGAAAAGCTCAGATGGGAGGACAGCGGTTGGGGGAAATGGAAGTCTGGGCACTTGAATCTCATAGAGCAAGCCACACTTTGCAGGAAATGTTAACCATAAAAAGCGACGATGTTTTAGGCCGTGCTAAAGCATTTGAAGCAATTGTCAAAGGCATAGAAATTCCGGAGGCGACGATTCCGGAGAGCTTTAAAGTGCTGGTAAGAGAGCTTAACTCGTTGGGCCTTGCGGTAGAACCTAAAGGCGCGATTGTTGCCAAGGTTGATGAAGAAATCGTGACGGAAGGGTCGGAACTTGCCCAGGCGGCCGGCGCTGAAATGGTTGCAACAGATGAGTTAATTGCAGATAAAGGCCCGATGGAGGTAGAGGAGGTAGTAATTTAATAATTATGGAACAATTAGCTGATTTAAAGAATTTAACCGATTTTAAGAGCCTACTTATAAAATTTGCCTCACCTGAGGAAATCCGTGCTTGGAGCCGTGGTGAGATTACCAAGCCGGAAACCATAAACTACAGAACTCTTAAACCCGAAAAAGACGGTCTTTTTGACGAAAGAATTTTTGGTCCCACAAAAGACTGGGAATGTTATTGTGGAAAATATAAGAGGATCAGGTACAAAGGAGTTATTTGTGACAAATGCGGAGTTGAGGTTACCCAGTCGAGAGTCAGGCGTGAGAGGATGGGCCACATTACTCTGGCAACTCCTACGGCACACGTATGGTTTTTCAAAGGGGCGCCTTCGAAAATCTCCCTTCTTTTAGGTGTTGCTCCAAGGGGAATTGAGCAGGTTATTTATTTTGCCAGATATTTGGTTACTGAAGTAGATGACGAAAAGAAGAAGGACGCTCTCAAAAATATCCTAAAGGCCAGAGACGAAAGACTGGATGAGGTTGCGGAAAATTTCAAATCCAGAAGGGATACGTTAAAAGTTGAGGAAAAGGATGCAAAAGAAAAGATTGAGACTAAGATTAAAAATAAAGAACAGGCTTCTTTGGCAACGGCAGAGATTGAACTAAACCTTAGAAAGAAAGAGGCGGCAATTAACGAAGAAGAAAAAGCCACTACCAACAAGACAAGTGAGCTTTTTGACAATTTGACGGCGGTCGCAAAAAGCCTGCATCCTTTAAGCATCCTAAGCGAGGAGGAATTTGATGAACTTTACGAACACGAGGCTACTGATTTCTTTACGGCAAAAATGGGAGCGGACGCCATCCTTAACGCGGTTGAGAAAATTAATTTGGAAGAAATATCCAAAGTTCTGAGAGAGGAAATCGGTTCCATCAAGGGCGGAAGCAGCAAGTATGTAAAACTTGTAAAAAGACTGAAGCTTATCGACGGGCTTAGGCGGGCTAAGGTGAACCCTTCCTGGATGATTTTGAGAGTGCTTCCCGTTCTGCCTCCGGACTTGCGTCCGATGGTACAACTTTCCGGCGGAAGGTTTGCGACGAGTGACTTAAATGATCTTTATAGAAGGGTTATCAATAGGAATAACAGGCTTAAGCACTTGATTTCATTGGGTGCACCCGAAATAATTCTTCGAAACGAAAAGAGAATGCTTCAGGAAGCGGTGGATTCTTTGATTGATGCGTCTCAAAGAAAAGCAACCAGGAAAAGCCGCGGTAGGCAACCCCTAAGATCCCTGAGTGACATGCTCCGCGGTAAACAGGGCAGGTTTAGGCAAAACCTTTTGGGTAAGAGAGTGGATTATTCGGGAAGAAGTGTCGTTATTGTAGGCCCAGAGCTCAAGCTCACTCAGTGCGGGCTTCCTAAAGATATGGCCCTCGAAATGTTCAAACCTTTTGTCCTCCGTGAGATGATTGCAAGAGGCATCGCCCCTAACGTCAAAAGCGCCAAAAACATGCTTGACAGGCGCCCACCTGAAGTTTTTGACATCCTGGAGGAAATTACCAAGGATCATCCGGTGCTCCTTAACCGTGCTCCGACTCTACATAAACTTTCAATTCAGTCGTTTTATCCGATATTAATCGAAGGAAGTGCAATTAGGCTCCATCCGGCGGTTTGTTCCGGATTTAATGCCGACTTTGACGGTGACCAAATGGCGGTTCATGTTCCTCTTTCAACAAAAGCGGTTGAGGAAGCAAGAACCTTAATGCTCCCGACAAATAATTTGCTAAAACCAAGCGACGGAGGTCCTGCGGCCACCCCATCCAGTAAGGAAATTGCCTTGGGTGCATACTATCTGACGAGTGAAGATACCAGACTTTCCACCTATCCGACAATTTTTGCGGATAAAGATGAAGCAATTTATGCCTACCAATCGGACCATCTTGAAGTCAGACAAAAAATTCGGGTAAAAATTGGTAGCGGCATCACTGAAACTACGGTGGGCAGACTTCTTTTTAACGAAGTCCTGCCGGAAAATTTCGATTTCATCAATGAGGCCGTGACTTCCTCGGTTATTAAATCTTTGTTCGTTAAAGCATATGCTACCGTTTCTAGGGAGCGTGTTGTTCAGCTGGTTGATGACGTAAAGGACTTAGGATTTTTCGGAGGCACAATTTCCGGAATTTCATTCGGCATTTTTGATGCCAAACTTTACCCCGGGAAAGCAAAAGCATTGGAGGATGCTGATGGCAGGGTATCGGAAATTGAGGAAAACTTTAATCAGGGTCTAATTACCCAAGAGGAAAAAAGACGGCTTACCCAGGAAGTCTGGATTGAAGTTTCGGAAGACCTGGCCGACAAAACCTGGAATGAAATGGAGCCTACAAACCCAATTCGTGTCGTCATTGATGCCAAAGTCGGGCGTGCTTCAAGAGACCAGGTTAAACAGTTGGCGGCCATCCGCGGACTTGTCGTTGATCCCATGGGTAAAATTGTTGAACTTCCTATTAAGAGTAACTTTAGAGAAGGGCTTTCGGTCTTTGAATATGTCACTTCTTCCCGCGGTTCCAGAAAAGGTTTGACCGACAGCGCTATTAAAACTGCAGACGCCGGATACTTAACCAGGAGACTGGTCGATGTAGCTCATGACGTAATAATCAGGCTTGAGGATTGTGGTACAAAAGAAGGATATGAAATCAAAAAAGAAGCCCGTCCAAATGTTTTTGCCCAAAGAATCTTTGGCAGATTTTTAGCCAAGGATGTTACTCTTCCCAAAGGAAAGACGATTTTGGCAAAGACAGGAGAAATCATTGATGAAGCTACAGCCAAGAAGATTGATGAGGCTGGGGTGACCTCGGTATTTGTAAGATCTCCCTTAACATGTGAGGCTAGGTATGGAATGTGCGTGAAGTGCTACGGTTGGGATCTCGGAACAAAGGATACGGTAGAGGTCGGAATGCCTGTTGGGGTGGTTGCCGCCCAATCCATCGGAGAGCCTGGAACCCAGTTAACCCTTCGTACAAAACACGCCGCCGGTGTTGTTGGAGTTGACGTTACCCAGGGACTTCCTAGGGTTGAAGAACTGGTCGAGGCCAGACTTCCCAAAGTTGTGTCGGCACTCTCTGAAATTACAGGTAAAGCCCGCATAGTAGAAACGGACGAAGGATGGAAAGTCACCATTACCTCCAAAGGAACTCCCAAAGAAGAAAAAGAGTATATTATTGCCAAGACCCTGGAACTGGTAATTGAGGACGGTTCGGTGGTTGAGGCCGGACAAGCCCTGGCCAAGGGAGCTCTCGATATAAAAGACATTCTTTCGATTAAAGGGTTGAGGGCTGCGCAGGATTATTTGGTCAGCGAGATTCAGAAAGTTTACGAATCTCAGGGAATCCCCATCAACGACAGACATTTTGAGGTAATAGCCAGGAAGATGAGTGATGAAGTAAGAATCGTAACGACCGGAGATACACCGTTTTTGCCTGGGGAGTTGGCAAGCCGTGCCAGCTTTGAGGAAGAGAATGATAAAGTCTTGGCCGCCGGCGGGGAGCCCGCGAGCGCCCAACAGGTAGTGTTGGGGATAACAAGAAGGGCACTATACACCGACAGTTGGCTTTCCGCAGCCTCATTTGAGCAGACCACCGATGTTTTGACAGAGGCTTCCTTGCTCGGGCGCGAGGATAAACTCGTGGGACTTAAAGAAAACGTTATAATTGGGAGGCTTATTCCGGTCACCGCAGAAAGGGCGGCAATGCCGCAAGGGTAATATGCCAACAATTAATCAACTTACAAGAAAGGGTAGGAAACGGATTGTCAAAAAGACAAAAACCACGGCTCTAAAAAGATGGTTTAATGCCAAAGACAGAAAGTTTTCCGAAAGCCACTCCGCTTTTAAGCGGGGAGTTGTCTTGGCCGTCCGTACCATGACGCCCAAAAAGCCAAACTCAGCCCTCCGTAAAGTGGCCAGGGTGCGCCTTTCAAATAAACAGGAAATTACGGCCTATATTCCGGGTGAAGGGCACGAACTCGCGGAACATTCAATTGTTTTAGTACGTGGAGGCCGGGTTAAAGATCTTCCGGGAGTAAAATATCATGTGGTTAGAGGTAAATATGATACGACAGGTGTGGCAGGTAGGCAGACGGGAAGAAGCAGATACGGAGCCAAGAAAGGACAAGGAGGGGCGAAAGCCGCGTAAGCTATGGCAAGAAAGGGAACCATAAGACCAAAAATTTTAGAACCGGATCCGATTTACGGAAGCCGCTTGGTGACAAAACTTATCAATAGGAGCATGTACGATGGTAAAAAATCAGTTGCCAGGACCGAAATCTACGAGGCTTTTGAGCTGATTAAAGAAAGATCCGGCGAAGATCCGTTGAAGATTTTTAATCAAGCCCTAGAAAATATCAAGCCCACAATGGAAGTTCGTGCCAGAAGAATCGGTGGAGCCGCATACCAGGTCCCGGCACCGGTAAGAGGCCCCAGGCGGGAATCCTTGGCAATCAGGTGGCTGATAGCGGCCGCGAATGCAAGGTCAAATTCCGATTTTCACACCTACGGCAAAAAACTTGCTGCCGAAATAATGGATGCGGCCAAAAGTGAGGGAGCTGCCGTCAAAAAGAGGACAGACATGGAAAGATCAGCAGAAGCGAATAAGGCTTTTGCACACTTTAGGTGGTAGAGATAGAAGTTTCTTCTTTCCTAGAAATCATTTTACAGATAAACTAACTAACTATGGCAGAAGTAGCAAAGAAAAAGGCAGCAATAGTAATGACGGCAACAAAGGACCGTAATGTTTCCTATGAAAAAATCCGAAATATCGGTATTATTGCCCATATAGATGCCGGCAAGACCACAACCACGGAAAGGCTTCTTTTTGAAACCGGAAGGACTTATAAATTAGGTTCTGTTGATGAAGGAACCACGGTTACCGACTGGATGGCTCAGGAAAGAGAGCGCGGAATTACGATTGTTTCTGCGGCAATTACCACTTTTTGGGATTTGAAAAAGGAATCTTCAGTCGGGGCCGGGCATTATAGAATTAATATTATCGACACACCGGGTCATATCGACTTTACCGCCGAAGTCGAGCGTTCTTTGAGAGTTTTGGACGGGGCTTTAATGGTTTTTGACGGCCGTACGGGGGTTGAATCCCAATCCGAAACGGTTTGGAGACAGGCGGATAGATATAATGTCCCCAGGATTTGCGTTTTAAATAAGCTCAATCTAATCGGAGCCAATTTTGAGGAATCAATAAAATCGATCCGGGAGCGCCTTGGAGCAAACGCCGCACCCGTAATAGTTCCCATCGGCCAGGAGCACGAACATAGAGGGGTTGTCGATTTAATTAAAATGAAAGCCTTCACATATAAAGATGTCGGCGATCATGAATTGACGGAGGAAGAAATTCCGGCAGAAGTTGCCGAAAGTGTTAAAAAATATAGAACAGAACTTCTTGAAAGAGCTGCCGAGTTTGACGATGAAGCACTTAGCCTTTTTTTGGAAGGTAAAGAAATCGGAGAGGTGATTCTGAAAAGAGCCATCCGTAAAGGAGTCATTGCCGGAAAGTTTTTCCCCATTTTTGGCGGCGACAACAGAACCGCTGAGAGCCAACTGCTTCTGGACGGAGTTGTGGAATTTTTACCTTCCCCCCTGGACCTTCCTCCCGTTGAAGGGGTTAATCCCAAAACCGGAGAAAAAGATACACGAGAGAGGGAAAATGAGGCTCCTTTTTCCGGCCTTGCCTTCAAAGTTATGACGGATCCGCATGTAGGAAGACTTGTCTATGTCAGAATTTATTCCGGTACACTTTCCGCGGGTCAGCAGGTTTATAACTCCTCGGCTCAAAAGCCTGAAAGAATAGGGAAGCTAGTTCTTCTTCATGCGGACCAGAGGGAATTAATAGAAACCGCCTACGCTGGAGAAATAGTGGCTGTTGTCGGAATAAAAGATACAACAACGGGTAATACATTATGCGATCCGGGGCACCCGATTATCCTTGAATCTATAAACTTTCCGGAGCCGGTTATTTCCCTGGCAATTGAGCCTGCCACCAAGAGTGACCAGGAAAAAATGGGACTGGCACTTAGTAAACTCTCCGATGAAGACCCCACTTTTAGAATTAAAAGTAATCCCGAAACGGGACAAACGATTATTTCCGGAATGGGAGAACTTCAATTGGAAGTTTTGGTAGACAGAATGAAAAGGGAGTTTAACGTTTTGGCCACAACCGGTGCTCCTCAGGTTGCATATAAAGAAACAGTCAAGAAAATCGGTGAGGGAGAGGGCAAATATATCCGTCAGACGGGAGGCCGGGGACAGTATGGACATTGCCTTATTAGACTCGAACCCATGGGACGTGGAGAGGGATTTGAGTTCAAGAGTGAAATTAAGGGTGGGGCCATCCCTCAGGAATATATTTCCCCCATCGAAAGGGGTATCAAGGAAAAGATGGAAAACGGAGTTTTGGCGGGATTCCCTATGGTCGACATGAGGGCAGTTGTTTATGACGGAAGTTTCCACGAAGTTGATTCAAGCGAAATTGCTTTCAAAATTGCCGGATCAATGGCCCTGGAGGACGCATTCAGGAAAAGCGACCCGGTGCTTCTTGAGCCTATTATGAAGGTCGAAGTTTCAACCCCCGATGAATTTATGGGTGATGTAATCGGAGACCTTTCCAGTAAGAGGGCTCAGGTTTCCGGAACCGAGAAGCGCGGACTCATGACGGTTATAAACGCGACGGCACCTTTGGCCGAACTTTCGGGTTATGCAACCAAACTTAGATCCCTGACTCAGGGCCGTGCCAGCTATTACATGGAACCCTCCCATTATGAAGAAGTACCGAAGAATATTTCCGAAGCAGTTATTGCCAAAGCGGGTAAAGTCGAAATGCCGAGGGGTTAGAATTAAGATGGCACTTGACTGCCTAATTAGCCTCGGATATAATACACACTTGTACACATATGGCAGGAGAAGCTAAGAAAAAATTTGAAAGAGTGAAGCCGCACGTAAATATAGGCACCATCGGTCATGTCGACCATGGTAAGACAACCTTGACCAGTGCCATCACCATGGTTTTGGCCAAAAAAGGACTTGCCGTTGCCAAAAAATACGAAGATATCGATTCAGCTCCGGAGGAAAGAGAACGCGGTGTCACGATTAACCTCTCCCACCAGGAATACGAAACAGAAAAACGCCACTACGCCCACATCGACGCTCCAGGTCACGCGGATTACATCAAAAACATGATCACGGGTGCCGCCCAAATGGACGGAGCTATCTTGGTTGTCTCCGCGGCTGATGGGCCAATGCCTCAGACAAGAGAACATGTTATTTTGGCCAAACAGGTAAACGTCCCGGCAATCGTAGTTTTCCTTAACAAAGTCGACATGGTAGACGATAAGGAACTGATTGATTTGGTCGAAGCCGATGTCCGTGAACTTCTTAAGAAGTACGGTTATCCGGGAGATGAGGTGCCAGTCATTAGGGGTTCTGCCTTGAAGGCCGTTGAAGGCGATGCTGAAGCCGAAAAGGAAATAGTTGCCTTAATGGAGGCGGTTGATAAATACATCCCGGATCCGGTGCGTGAAGTGGATAAGCCTTTCTTAATGGCTGTAGAGGACGTCTTTACCATTCAAGGACGCGGTACGGTCGTTACAGGACGTGTGGATAGAGGTAAAATCAAGGTCAATGAAGAGATAGAAATTGTGGGACTTAAAGCTACACAAAAGTCAGTTGTTACCGGACTTGAAATGTTCAGAAAAACTCTGGATGAGGCTATGGCCGGAGACAACATTGGAGTATTACTTCGTGGAATTGAAAAAGATCAAGTAGAACGCGGACAAGTTTTAGCTAAGACCGGTTCCTTGACTCCTCACACAGAATTTGAGGCCGAAGTTTATATTTTAAGCAAGGAGGAAGGTGGACGTCACACTCCATTTTTCACAGGCTATAAGCCTCAGTTCTACATCAAGACCGCCGATATTACGGGTGAGGCCACTCTTCCCGAGGGAATTGAGATGGTTATGCCTGGGGATAATGCCAAGATGAAGATCAAACTTATTTCCCCCGTAGCCATGGAAGAAGGATTCAGATTCGCAATTCGTGAAGGCGGTCACACTGTTGGCGATGGAGTAATCACAAAGATAATCGCCTAAAGTAAGCACATTAACCTAGATGGCAAGCTCAAGACTTAGAGTAAAACTCAAAAGTTACGATCATCGAGTTTTAGACGAGGCGGCAGCAAAGATAATCGATACCTACTGGTGCGAAAATAGTCGGACCGATACCCCTCCCCACCAACAGGACCATGATGGCCATCAAGGAATCTCCATTTACAGACAAAGACGCACAGGAACACTACGAAGTTTTGGTGCACAAAAGACTGATAGATATAATTGACCCTTCCCCTAGGACTGTTGATTCTCTTGGAAATCTTGATCTCCCCGCCGGAGTTTCCATTGAGATTAAGATGTAAAGGTCCTTCCTTTCACATTAACTTTACACCACAGGGGATTATCCACAACGATTGAAGCCCTCCAGAAAAAGTTATAGATATAGGCAGGCAAAATAGGCTCAAAGTATTTCATACACGGCCTTAAAATTTTGGCCAAATTCCAAACAAAATCCGGGGTTTTGATTTGGCTATACATTTTTCCCTTTCCAGTTGCAATTTCTTTAAATATTTCCGACAGGGTTAATTTTTGTGCTGCTATGGATACTATTCTTGGTTTTTCAGGGGCAGCCAAGGAAGATTTTAAAATAAATTTCGCCGCGTCTTCAACATTAATTAATGCCACTTTTCCCGGCCAATTTAGCCTCGAAAATGGCGAATTTTTATCTACGAGATTCCTCAAGAAGTTTAAAAAGCTGTTTTTTCTAGGATTTTCTCCCCAAACAGTCGGGAGTCTTATGATCGTCAATCTGAATTTTTGTTTTTTAGCCGCCTCCAAAAGTATTTTTTCGGCTTCAAGTTTTGTTTTTCCGTATCTGTTGTTTGTTGCCGGTTTTGTTTTTCCGTCAATTGGTTTAACCGTATCCCGTCTTCCTGAAAAAACTGCTTGAGAACTTGTAAATACAAAGTGTGTTTTTGGACCGATATTTTTTAGATTTTTGATCAAATTAGTGGTACCGGTATCATTGCACCTCTGGTCGGACTTTGCGGTATCGGTTGCAGCCGCCATGTGGATAATTAATCTGGGACTGTCCGGAAGCCTGCCGAGATTTTTACCGGTTACAAGATCATATTTACTCTTATACACGAAAAATATTTCTTCATTTTTGTACCTCTTCTTAAGTAGCGGGGTAAGATAACTTCCAATAAACCCCGTTCCTCCCGTAACGATAATCATTAGGCTATAATACCGCTAGGATGCAAAAACATAAATGGTTAATAATCTCGTTGGTTTTGTCCGTATTTTTGATGTTTTTTCGGTTTAGCCATGGAATTATTCAACAGGACAACTATACAGGTTATGCCCAAGCTCTGCCCGACTCAGTCAGTAAAATTTCCTTTTTTGAGTCACGTCTTTTCCCGGGTCTGCCGATTTTGATTTATTTAGCTACTTTTCTTGTACAAAATTATTACCTGGCCGGCTATCTGATAACATCGCTTTCATTCATTGGATCCTATTTTTTGCTTTACAAACTCACAAATTCAAAATTGAGCATCCTGCCCTTGGTTTTTCCGCCGGTTCTACTAAACATTGCGTCTTTAATTGATACGGAATTCCCCTTTATTTTCCTAATACTTTTAGGGTACTTTTTAATCAAAAAGGAAAAGTTTGCCTGGGCGTTTATGGCTATCGGCCTTTCGGTTTGGTTTAGGCTTGCGGGGGTGGCGGTAATGGCGGGTGTTTTTATGTATTTTCTAATCGAAAAGCGTCTAAGGAAGTTTGTTACTTATTTGCCTTATTTTTTGATTCCTGTTGCAGCTTTCCTAATATACAATGTTTATTTTTTCGGCCCCGCCAATCCCTTTTATCAGGTCTTTACTTACAAGGCGCTACACCCCGCGAGGATCAGTCTCGGTGTGATTCAACTGGCTGAAGATTTACTGCGTGCCTTTAGATGGGGTTGGTATAGGATTCTCATTTCAGGTTTGGCGTATATGCTTCTTTTTGCCGTCTTGTGGGTGAAATCGATTAAGATCAGAAGTTTGCCATTCTGGATAATTACAGGAATTTATTTTTTCACTTTAACGGTGAACCTGGTGCCCTTTCTGGAAAACTTAGGCAGGTATCTTGCTCCTACGGTTCCCCTTTTTTGGATTATTTTTCACAGCAGGGTAAAAAGCAACAAATGGGTATATTTTTTACTGCCTGTTTCGTTTGTCGTGGCCATCCTTTAGCCACTCTTGCGTGACCCCGCTCCATTTGGTATAATTCCCCTCGTAACATGCAAGTGGTTATGATAACAATTAGCCACGGTTGATCTTCAAGGTAGCCTTCCCAGGCGCCCTTTGAAGGCGCCTTTTTTTCGTTTACTGGCCCCGGAGCGTAAGCCGAGGGGTTCCAAAACCAAAATGATTAATACCATATTAGGTTCAAAAGGAGTTAGTTCGCAGACCTTCATAGAAGGTTTTAGGATTCCCGTCACAAAAGTAGCGGCGGGACCTTGTGTCGTGACCCAGATTAAAAAAATGGACAGGGACGGCTACTGGGCAATCCAACTCGGTTTTTCCTCAAAGAGGGCCAAAAATACTTCAAAACCGCTCCAAGGACACCTTAAAACAACCTCAAAAGATCAAACGTTCCCACGATACATAAAAGAAGTTAGGGTGGAAAAGGAACCCGAATTTAAAATCGGAGATACGATAGTAGCCTCAGACGTTTTTAAACCGGGGGATGTTGTAGCCGTAACCGGAATATCAAAAGGTAAGGGGTTTGCCGGGGTAGTTAAGAAACATCATTTTAGAGGTGGTCCCCGAACCCACGGGCAGAGTGACCGTGAACGCGCACCGGGATCGATCGGACAAACCACGACCCCCGGAAGGGTTTATAAAGGTAAAAAAATGGCGGGAAGAATGGGCGGAGTGCAGGCTACAATAAAAAATTTACATATTGTTTCCGTTAATGCGGATAGCGGAGAAATTGAAATTTCAGGTCAAGTCCCGGGCAACTCTGGGTCTTTGATTTCTATTAAGAAAATCAAATCGGGAAGTCTTAAAGAGCTTGAGCGCGAAGTGGTTGCGCAGGTAGTTGAGGGTGAAGCTCCTGCCGAGGAAAATGCGGCTCCCGCAGGCCAAGAAAAACCCGCCGAGGAGCCAAAAACCGAAGCTCCCGCGACAGAGGCTGTTAAAGAATAAACATGACCAAAATACAAGAATATACATCCAAAGGAGTAAAAGCGGGAGAACAAACTCTCCCGAAGGAATTCGATCAAAAGATCAATATGGCTCTTTTAGCTCAGGTGGTACATGTTTTTGAAGAGAGATCCCACGTGGGTTTGAGAAAAACCAAAACCAGAGCCGAGATTAACAGGACAACCAAAAAAGTTTACAAACAAAAAGGCACAGGCGGAGCGCGTCATGGAAGCCGAAGGGCTAATCTTTTTGTCGGTGGAGGTGTTGCTCTCGGGCCAAGACCGGTCAGAAGAGTTCTGAACATCTCAGATAAAATGAAAGAGCGTGCCAGACTTTTTGCCTACAATCTAAAAGCAAGTGAGGGCAATCTGGTTTTGGTAAAAGGTCTTTCCAAAATCGACAAGACCAAGTCTGTCTCGGAGCTTTGTAATGCTTTAACACAGGCGACCGGTGCCAAAAGATTCACCCTTATTCTTTCCGATGGGGGCAGAGACGTTGTCAAATATTTCAGAAATTTCAACTCAGCCAGCGCAATTTTTTGGAGGAACGCAAACGCATACGACATTTTTGGCGGAGGGATGATAGTTTTGGATTCAGAAATTTTTCCAAAAAAGGTTGAAGCTAAGGCGAAAAAGGTTCAAGTTAAGGCAAAAGAGACGGTTAGTAAAGCTAAATAACTAAATGATTAAGCCAATATTTACGGAAAAAAGCCTAAAAGCGGCCAAACTCGGCAATTACACATTTCGGGTTGAGCCCAGGATGGACAAAAAGAAGATCGCGGCAGAAGTCGCCGAGATCTTTGGGGTTACCGTAACTGGGGTAAGGACGATAAAAACCGGTGGGGAAAAGGGCAGAAATGCCCGCGGTAGGAACTTTTCGGTAAAAGCCAGTAAAAAGGCAATAATAACGCTTAAAGAAGGAGAAAAGATAGACATTTTTGAGGAGGGTAAAAAGTGAAAAAATTAAAGACAATCTTACCAAAACAATCAGGACGCTCCCGCGGTAGAGTCACCGTAAGACACCAGGGAGGACGTGAGAAAAGGTTTCTCCGTCTTATCGATGCCAAAAGGAGCAAGAAAGATGTTTGGGGAAGGGTTTTGGCTATTGAATACGATCCCAATAGAAATGCCGAGGTAGCTTTGATATTATACGAAGACGGTGAAAGGCGCTATATCATTTGTCCGGAGGGGTTAACGGTTGGAGCCAAAGTTATAGCTTCGGAAGTGGCGCCGGTCGAGGTAGGCAACGCACTTCCCCTAAAAGCTATTCCGGTGGGAACTGCGATTCATAATATTGAGATATATAAAGGCAAAGGCGGGCAGATGGTTAAGGGAGCCGGAAGTGCAGCTACCGTTTTTGGTAAAGATGAAACTTGGGTTTTGGTTAAACTTCCGTCGGGGGAGATTAGGAGATTTGATCCGGAATGCATTGCAGAAATCGGACAAGTCGGAAACATTGACGCCAAGCATGAAGTTTTACATAAAGCCGGCAGGGTCAGACACATGGGAATCCGCCCGTCAGTACGGGGTACCGCAATGAATCCTCATTCACACCCGCACGGAGGCGGAGAAGGTAGAAGCGGAGTCGGAATGAAGTATCCAAAGACTGTTTACGGAAGACGTGCAGTAGGGAAAACCCGAAACAAAAAGAAATATTCCAACCGTTTGATAATTCAAAGAAGAGGAGGTAAGGCAATTTTAGGCTAACTTATGTCAAGAAGTTCTAAAAAAGGTCCGTTTGTAGACCCGATACTGGTCAAAAAAATTGAAAAAGGAATGGGGCTTAAGGAGAGTCCGATTAAGACGTGGTCAAGAAGATGCAGGCTTCCGAAGACATGGTAGGTCACGCCTTGGGTGAATTTTCGCCCACAAGAACATTTAGAGGACATGGAGAAATAGTAAAAAGGACGCTTGAGAAGACGTAATGCAAATGGATAAAGAATTTAAAGCAACACAAAAATATCTTTTGATGAGTCCTAGAAAAATCAGGCTAGTTGTGGGGATTGTCAAAAAGATGAAGCCGGTAGAAGCCATAGAGAAGTTGCCTTTTGTTCAAAAAAGAGCAGGGTCAGAGCTTGCCAAAGTTATAAAAAGCGCCATTGCCTCCGCAAAAAATGCGGGAGTAAGTGAGACCGACTTGGTTTTTAAGGAGATTCAGATAGGTGAGGGACCAAGACTTAAAAGGGGAAGAGCTGCCAGCCGCGGTATGTGGCATCCTTTCAAAAGAAGAATGAGCCATATCAGAGTAATTTTGGCATCAACCAAGCCTCAGGCAGAAAAGAAAGAGGAAAAACTGGCTGAGATAAAAGTGAAAGTTGAAAAACCAGCCGAGAAGGTCAAGGAAAAAGAGGTAAAAAAATAATATGGGACAAAAAGTCAATCCAACCGGTATAAGAATAGGCCATTTCCTCCCTTGGAAATCAAGGTGGTTTGGTGATCAGGGAAGTTTCAAAGATTTTTTGATTGAGGATATAAGAATCAGAAAAGGTCTTACCAAAAAATTGAAGCTGGCGGGCATAACCGGAGTGGAAATTGAAAGACTCCCAAAGAGCATGGTAGTAATCATTACCGTAAGCCGGCCAGGAGTCGTAATCGGCCGCGGCGGAACCGGAATAGAGGATGTTAAAAAGTATATCTTGGGAATTATGAGTGAAGTCAGGGGCAAAGTTGTAAAAGACCTTAAAATTGACATCAGAATTAATGAGGTTAAAAATCCGGAACTATCGGCATATTTAGTCGCAGAAAGAATCGCTGGGGAGATGGAGAGAAGAATACCTCACAGGCGCGCAACGCAAAAGGCGATGGAAAGAGTGATGGCCTCGGGGGCTCTGGGGGTTAAGGTGGTTATCGGAGGACGTATTAATGGAGCGGAAATCAGCCGGGTTGAAAAGTTCCATCAGGGGTCGGTTCCGGCACAAACCTTAAGAGAAATCATTGATTATGCACAGGTTCCGGCGCTACTCCAGAGAGGCTACGTCGGAGTTAAAGTCTGGATACATAAAAAGCAGGAGTAAATTAAAATGTTACAACCAAAACGAAGAAAATACATAAAAGAATTCAGAGGGAGAAGGCGCGGAGCCGCCACCCGTGGAAGCGTTATTTCTTTTGGAGATTTTGGCATGAAAGCCCAGGAGGTAGCTTGGGTAACTTCTGCCCAGATTGAGTCGGCAAGGCGTACAATTACGCATAGTCTTAAAAAAGGCGGGAGAGTTTGGGTAAGAATTTTTCCGGATAAGCCGATTACATCCAGGCCCGCCGGAAAAAGAATGGGAGGAGGAAAAGGAGATATTTCCACTTATGTGGCAGTTGTCAGGCCCGGAATGATTCTTTTCGAAGTTGCAGGGGCAGACCCCGTAATTATACGGGAGGCATTTAGGAAAGCCTCCGCAAAGTTACCCATTGACATAAAAATAGTGAGCAGGGAAGAAGATTAATTTCTATCATGAAAAGAAAAGATTACATTGACTTAAAAGGAAAGACAATCAAAGAATTGATCAAAATGGCATCCGATAAAAAGACGGAGTCTGTCAAAAAGAAGATGCAAATTTTGGGTGGAAAAGAGAAAAACCTGAAGGTGTATAGGAATTTGCGGGCAGAAATTGCTAAAATACTAACCTTGATCCGCGAAAAAGAGATTCTTGAGAAAGTGCAGCCCAAAGAAGTTGAAACTAAAAAATGAAAATTTTTACCGGTAAAGTAATCGCAACGAAAACCGCCAAAACCGCCACTGTTGCTGTGGAGAGGATGACCATTCACCCGCTTTATAAAAAGAGGCTGAAAAGAATAACCAAATATCAAGTTCACGACGAGACTGGGGTTACGGTTGGCGATCATGTTAAATTTGTTGGCAGCCGTCCTTATTCCAAAACTAAGAAGTGGAAAATAATAGAAATTGTGTCTGAAAAGAAAGGAAAGGCAAAGTAATATGTTGCAACTAAGGACAATGATGGTACCGGCGGATAACAGTGGAGCCAAGAGAATTATGATAATCGGAGTTCCCGGAAGAGTCGGCAGATTCGCCAGTCTCGGGGATGTTGTCTTGGGAGTTGTCAAAGGGGCCGACCCGGCAGGTATTGTAGCCGATCATGAAAAAGTAAGAGTTTTAATAGTTAGGACACACAAAGAGGTTGGGAGGAAAGACGGCAGCTACGTCAGGTTCGACGATAATGCCGGAGTAGTTATCGATAAACAAGGCTTACCCCGGGGAACCAGGATCTTGGGCCCAATTGCCAGAGAAATTAAAGAAGCCGGTTACAATAAAATTGCGTCATTGGCAAGGGAGGTAGTCTAACAGTTTGTACCGAAAAATCTATGATTAAATTTAAAAAAGGTGACACAGTCAAGATAATGATAGGAAAAGACAAAGGAAGAGAGGCTAAAATTGAAAAAATCTTACCTACCGAAGGAAAAGTTCTGATTCCGGGCGTGAACCTTTATAAAAAGCACGTCAAAGGTTTTGGTGACGTTAAGGGTGGGGTTTATGATATTCCAAGACCCCTGGATTTTGGCAAGATTGCACTTGTTTGTCCGAAATGTAAGAAAATAACCAGAGTCGGCTTTAAATTTGCCGGGGAAGACAAAGTAAGAGTTTGTAAAAAGTGCAGAAAGGAAATTGATACAAAATGATCACCAGATTACAAGAAAAATTTGAAAAGGAAGTAAAAGGAACTCTCGCGAAAGAGTTCGACATAAAAAATATCCATGCAATTCCGAGAGTTGCCAAGGTGGTTATCAATATGGGAGTCGGAGCCGCCGCCAAAAATCAACAGCAGATGGACAGTTTGAAGCGTGATATTGCGGCCATTACGGGGCAGACTCCTTCGGTAAGGAATGCCAAAGTTTCGATCGCGAGTTTTTCTCTTCGTGCCGGGATGCCTGTCGGGCTCAGTGTTACCCTGAGGGGCGAGCGCATGTATTCATTTTTGGACCGGCTTTTTTCAATAGCTCTCCCGAGACTCCGTGATTTCAGGGGGGTATCTTTGAAGTCTTTTGATAAAATGGGCAATTACACCCTGGGGTTTGAAGAACACACGGTTTTTCCGGAAGTCGATCCTTCCAAGGCAGCTGCCGCCCACGGATTGGAGATAACCATAGTTACAACTGCGGGAACTCCCGAAAAATCAAAAAAACTATTGGAGCTTTTGGGATGTCCGTTTACCAAGGAGGAAACCAAAAAATGAGCACGACAGCAAAGGAAGTAAGAGAAACTAAAAAATTAAAGTTTAAAGTCAGATACCACAATAGGTGCAAACTCTGCGGGAGGTCCCGTGGATACCTGCGCAGATATGGTATTTGCAGACTTTGTTTCAGGGAATATGCCCTAAAGGGCGAAATCCCCGGGGTTAGAAAGGCATCCTGGTAATATGACAAAGATGTTTTCAAATTATTCCATGGGGGACTTTTTAATAAGGATTAAAAATGCCGCAATGGCCGGAAATAAATCTTTGGAATATAGAGCCGAGAAGCAAATTGTGGCTATGGCGGATGCTCTTAAAAAACTGGGTTTTTTGGATACCGTCAAAAAGGAAAAAGGAATTCTTTCTGCCACCCTGGCTTTCAAAAACAAAAAGCCGGTAATAATGAACATCAAACTTATCTCAAAACCAGGCCTAAGAATTTACATGGGGGCTGACGAAATTGGCAAGAAAAAAGGCCCATCAACTTACCTTATCACATCGCCAAAAGGAATTATTTCATCCAAAGATGCCGTAAAAGCAAGGACCGGCGGGGAAGTGATTGCCGAAATTTGGTCATAAGGAAAAATAGACACAGTATTACCATGAGCAAGATAGGAAGACAACCGATTTTAATACCAGTAGGAGTTACAGTAGAGGTCAGTGGACATACTGTAAAAGTTGTTGGTCCCAAAGGAACTCTGGAGAAACATTTTCCCCCGGAGATCAATGTGGAAGTTAAAGATGGAGAAGTTATAGTCACCGCAAAGGGATCTGTCAAATATATCGCCTCTTTGTACGGCACAACGAGGGCTTTAATTAACAACGATGTTAAAGGAGTATCCGAGGGTTGGTTTAAAAAACTTGAGCTGGTCGGGACGGGCTTTAAAGCGGAGGTTATAGGCAAAACAATTTCATTGACCGTAGGGTATAATCATCCCGTCAAGGTTGAAGCCCCCGAAGGCATCAGTTTCAAGGTTGAAAAGACAATAGTTACTGTTGAAGGAATTAATAAGGAAGTCGTGGGGCAGGTTGCCGCAATCATCCGCGGCGTCAGGCCACCTGAACCTTATAAAGGCAAAGGAATAAAATATGTAGACGAAGTTATAAGAAGAAAAGCTGGTAAAGCAGCCGCTGCAAAAGCCGGCCCGGCAGCCTAATATTCATATGAGAAGCAAAGAAATAAAAGCTAAAAGATACATGCAAAGGAAAAGGAGAGTCAGGGCTAAAGTTGTCGGAAGCGCAAAGCGTCCGAGACTTTCAGTTTTCCGTTCCAATACCCATATTTATGGCCAGATCATAAATGATGAGGAAGGAAAAACCTTATTGTCTTTTTCGGATATTAAGATTAAAAAAGTGGCTAAGGTAACCAAAACTATGGTAGCGGGGCAAGTTGGGGAGGAGTTGGCCAAAAAAGCCCTGGCCAAAAAGATCAAAGCCGTAGTTTTTGACAGAAACGGATTTATGTATCACGGCAGAGTCAAAGCTCTTGCCGAAGGAGCAAGAAAAGGAGGATTGGTTTTTTAAAGACCAAATATAAACATGGGTTTTAGCAGAAACAGAAACACAAATTTTGAAGGCCCGCCGAAAGAGTTTGAGGAAACGGTGGTCCAAATTAACAGGATCAGCAAAAAAACAAAAGGAGGAAATCAGATAAGATTTTCCGCCCTTGTTGTTGTCGGGGACCGAAAGGGCAAAGTCGGAGTGGGCATCGCCAAAGCAACGGACGTGCGAAGCGCCATCAGAAAATCAATTGAAGCGGCAAAGAGGAAAATGGTTATCGTTCCGCTTACGGGTACGACTATCCCCTATTCCGTAAACGAAAAATTCTCGGCGGCAAAAATATTACTTAAACCTGCTCCTCCCGGAAGCGGAATTATTGCCGGAGGACCCATGAGAGTGGTTTTGGAAGCTGCGGGTATTCGTGACGCAGTCGGAAAGATTTTAGGAACAAAAAACAAAATTTCCAATGTTTATGCAACCTTGAAAGCACTTGAAACAATTTCGGGAATAGTTGAGGCAAGGAGAAAATAATATGACGCAGTTACCCAAAGTTATAGCTAAATCAAAAAAGAGGTTGGGTCGCGGGATGGGAAGCGGCAAGGGAAGCCATACCTCAAGCCGTGGGCAAAAAGGTCAGAAAAGCCGCGGCAAAGTAAATGTTCTTTTTGAAGGAATGAAAGTGAAGAAGTCTCTTTTGAAAAGACTTCCCAAAATGCGCGGAAAAGGGAAATTCCACGTCAATACCAAACCGATCGCGATAAAATACGAGCGGCTTGAAGCTTTGCCAGCAGGAAGCGTGATCACAACTGAACTATTGGTTAAACATGGGATTTTGAAAGAAAGATTGGCCAAACTTCACGGAGTTAAAATTATCGGAATCGGCGACAACAAAAAGAAGTTTAAGTTCTCTGTCTCCACCTCCAAAAAATCAGTTGTCAAAGTTTCTGAGAAAGTTGCAGAAAAACCAGTTAAAGCTTCAAAATAACTTTCTAGAAACTTCCTCAAAATGTTTTTGATATACTTCGGTTATGGCAAACGAAAGGTTTACCCTTAGAGCCGCGGTTTATCTCATTTTGATAAAAGACGGGAGTGCTCTTCTTTCCAGAAGATACAATACCGGTTGGATGGATGGGAAATATAGTCTTATTGCGGGGCATTTGGACGGGAAAGAAAAAGTTTCGGATTCGATGATACGGGAAGCTTTCGAGGAAGCTGGAATCAAAGTCGCGAAGGAGGACTTAAAGCCCGTAAAAGTGCTTCACAGAAATTCCGGTGATCAGGAATATATGGACTTCTTTTTTCTGGCTGAAAAATGGGAAGGGGAACCGCAGGTTAAGGAACCGGACAAATGTGATGATATGAGTTGGTTCCCGATTGACAGTCTTCCGGAAAATACCCTGCCCTATATCAAAAATGTAATTGAAAATTACAAAGACGGCGTTCCCTTTATCGAATCAGATTGGGATTAACTCCTCTGTTTTTAGGATCAGGTTTGGGATATAATTGACCAATATTATGCTTAAGTCGGTAGTACATTTTTTTTCAAAAGTAGTCAAAACTCCTTCCCTAAGGAAAAAAATCCTTGTTACGGCCGTTGTCCTCGTTGTTTTTAGGTTGGCGGGGCACATTCCCGCGTCCGGAATCGATAAATCCTCGCTTGCAGCGCTTTTTGCCGGAAGCCCGCTTCTTTCCCTTCTCGACATTTTTTCGGGAGGCACGTTAGCCAACTTTTCTATTCTGGCTTTAGGCCTAAACCCTTATATCAACGCCTCCATTATTTTCCAACTTTTGGGTTATGTTGTTCCTGCAATTGAGGAACTACAAAAAGAGGGAGAGTACGGGCAGGAAAAAATCAATCAGTACACCAGGCTTCTGACAGTTCCTCTGGCTGCTCTGCAGGCCTTCGGAATGTATGCGCTTCTCAAGGGACAAAAAGTTATTACCACTCTTGACCCGCTCCAGCTTTTGGCTTTGGTCATAACAATGACGGCCGGAACAATTTTTGCTGTTTGGCTGGGGGAACTCATTAGCGAATACGGTTTTAAAGACGGAATATCTCTCCTGATTTTTACCGGAATTGTGGCAAGACTTCCGGTTACTCTCGGCCAGTCCGCCAGCATTTTCCAATCCCAAGATATCTTTAAAATAATATTATTCGTAGTGATTTCCGTTGTTGTTGTAGGCCTTGTTATTTTTGTAAGCGAGGCAGCCCGGCAAATTCCAATCCACTATGCCAAGCGCCGTACCGAAAGCGGCCTTGGAGCTTCATCTTATCTTCCTCTCAGGCTAAATCAGGCGGGGGTTATCCCAATCATTTTCGCCGTATCCCTGGTTCTTATGCCGTCCATGCTGGGGCAGTTTCTGGCAAATGTCCCCAACGCCGGAGTCGCCAATTTCGCCAGAACGATAAGCACGGCCTTTAACCCACAATCAGTGATTTATAACGTCATCTATTTCCTTTTGGTCTTCGGATTCACTTATTTTTATACCGCGGTTGTGTTTAATCCGGAAAAAGTAGCCGAAAATTTGCAAAAAGGAGGTGGATTTATTCCCGGTATCAGGCCCGGTAAAGAAACCGAAAAATATCTCGGACATGTTCTTTCACGCCTGACGGTTGTGGGCGGAGCTTTTCTGGGACTTGTTGCCGTTCTTCCTTCCCTTTTTCAAAATTCTTTGGGTGCTACAAACCTTGCAATTGGGGGCACCAGCGTTTTAATCCTTGTATCTGTTGCCTTGCAGCTTATCCGTGAGATGGAGGGAGAGCTTGTAATGGAGAAATACGGAGGATTTACGAAGTGAATATTCTTCTGATCGGTCCGCAAGGTTCGGGCAAGGGGACCCAAGCGAGGCTTCTTTGCGACAGATTCCATTTTTCGTATTTCGAAGCCGGTGCATTTTTGAGAAAGATGGCTGAAAAAAATGAAGACCTCAGAACATATTTGGCGGGAGGCAATCTTGTTCCCGGTCAGGAGATGTCTTCGTACGTTACCACATACCTGGACGAAAACGGGTTATACGACAATATTTTGTTTGACGGGTTTCCCAGAACCCTTGAACAATACGAGGCGTTTAAAGGATGGATGGAAAATAAAAAAGTGAATTTAAGTTTGGTGATGCTATTAACCATAAGTGAAACCGAGACGGTCCGGAGGCTTTCCGCAAGAAGGCAGGATCCGGCAACCGGCAAAATTTACAATCTCATTACCGATAAACCGCCGGCGGGAGTAGACGTGTCGGCTTTAATTCAAAGGGAGGACGATAAGCCGGAGGCGATTAAAAAAAGACTTTCTCTTTATAAAGAGCAAACCGAACCCATGATTGCCGAGCTTAAGAAAGTAACCGAAGTTATCGAGGTTAATGGGGAGCGCCCGATTGATGCGATTTTTCAGGATCTGGCAAGGACGGTAGAGGAAAGGATGAGTAGATGATTCTTCTTAAAAGCGACTCCGAAATAGAAATCATGGCTGAAGGGGGTAAAAAACTTGCTCGAGTAAAAAACGCCCTCGGTAATGCCGTCAAAGCGGGTGTAAAAGCTTCTGATATTGAAGAGCTGGCAGTGCGTTTGATAAAAGAAGAGGGAGCGGAAGCTTCCTTTAAAAAAGTGCCCGGGTATCGTTGGGCAACCTGCATTAATGTGAACGAGGGCTTAGTTCACGGAATCCCCGGTTCAAGTGTAATTTTTAAAAAGGGAGACCTTGTCAGCATCGACGTGGGGATATGGTTTAAAGGTTTTCATACGGATACTTCCATTTCGGTTGGGATTGATTTAACCGCCGAAAATCAAAAATTTTTCAATATCGGTCTAGAAGCCTTAAATAAAGCCCTGAAGGCGGCTAAAGAGGGTAACCACATTTATGATATCTCCAAAACCATCGAGGAGACGATAGAGGCGGGAGGCTACACAACGATAAAAGCCTTGGTCGGCCACGGGGTCGGAAGAGATCTTCATGAAGAGCCCCAGATCCCCTGTTTTGTGCCTGGTTCGAGAGAGGAAAGTCCAAAAATCCAGAAGGGTATGGTTTTGGCCATTGAAGTCATGTATACCCAGGGAAGCGACAAGGTGGAACTTTCGGAGGACGGGTGGACAATTGGCATGCGTGATGGTAAAATATCAGGACTTTTTGAGGATACTGTCGCGGTCACGGGCAAAGGACCAAAAGTGTTAACGAGATGAAAACCCAAAACGTAGTAGTAGTAGAAGGATCCGTGTCTGCCGCCCTTCCCAATACGATGTTCAGGGTAACCTTGTCGGATGGGAGGCTGATTTTGGCCACTTTGACAGGTAGGATGAGGAGAGCCTACGTCAGAATATTTCCTGGAGACAGGGTGAAAGTTGAAATGACGCCCTACGACGAGGCCAGGGGCAGGATAGTGTACAAATTTTAAGCATGAAGGTACAAAGCTCGATTAGTTTAAGATGCAAAGACTGCAAGATTGTCAAACGCAAGGGCGTTTTATACGTTATTTGTAAAAACCCCAGGCATAAACAACGTCAAGGATAATATGGCAAGAATAGCCGGAATAGACCTACAGGATAGTTGGAAAGTAGATTTCGCCTTAACCAAAATAAAAGGCCTTGGTTGGCCGTTGTCGAAAAAGATCATCAAGGCTGCCGGAGTTGATGTTAAAAAGAGAATATCAGACTTAACCGCCGACGAAGTGAATAAAATCGGAGTCGAGCTTGATAAATATCAAATTGAGGGAGACCTGGCGAGAGCAGTAAGAGGGAATATCCAAAGACTGCAAATAATAGGGTCATATAGAGGATTAAGGCACACCAAGGGCCTTCCGGTTAGGGGTCAAAGAACCAGAACAAACGCTCGTACGAAACGGGGAAAGAGAAAGACCGTCGGAGCATTCAAGAAGGAAATGCTTTCAAAGATGACTACGGCTAAAACGGAGGCAGCGAAGAAGTAATATGGCAACTAAGGCTAAAAACATAAAAAAAGAGGTCGGTTTGGGCAGGATTTACATTTCCGCGTCGTTTAATAACACCTTGGTAACCATAACGAATGCGCAGGGCGAGACTTTAGCATGGGGCTCCTCGGGCGCCTCGGGATTTAAAGGCACAAGGCGGGCCACTCCTTATGCAGCCACGACTGCCGTCGAGAGTGTTTTGAATAAGGCTAAAAATGATTTTGGAGTAAACGAAGTTGAAATTTATGTAAAAGGCCCCGGTGCGGGGCGGGATGCCGCGCTTCGGGCGGTAAGGGCCGCAGGGGTTAGGATTTCTTTAATTGCGGATATTACGCCGGTTCCTCATAACGGACCGAGACCGAAAAAGAAAAGGAGAGTATAGACTATGGCAAAATACGTAGGACCAAAAGACAGATTAAGCAGGCGCGAAAATTTCGACATATTTAGCGCTGGAGCCAAATTAACGAGGCTCAACGTGCCGCCCGGAGTTCATGGACCCAAAGGCCTCCGCGGTGCCTCTCAATACGGTAGGCAGCTTAGGGAAAAACAGAAGGTCAAAAGGATTTATGGAATTCTTGAAAAGCAGTTCAGAAGGTATGTTGAGGATGCTCTTAGGACTAAGGGAAACACAGGCGAAACGATACTTATGAATCTCGAGAAGCGCTTGGACAACGTTGTTTTCCGCCTTGGGTTTGCTCCCAGCAGGCCGGCTTCCAGACAGATGGTGTCCCACGGGCATGTTTTAGTCAACGGTAAAAAAGTTAATATTCCATCCTATAAATTGGTTATCGGGGATACGGTTTCGATTGATTCCAAAGCCTTCGCAATACCTGAGGTTAAAAAAGCCACCGAAGAGAAAGACATAAAAATACCCGCCTGGTTGGAGCGTAAAGCACTTGTGGGCAAGGTTTCCGCCTTACCCAAAAGGGAGGATATAACCGAGCCTATAAGCGAGCAGGATATAGTTGAGTTCTACTCTAGATAAGCCGTCCTTGATTCCCAATTAGCCTTGGGTTATAATACACCCTAGTCTTAAAGCTAAGACTGTATTTTGAAAGAAAAATGAACGAACCAATGTTTGAGATCAAAGAAGAAAAGAAGGAGTTTGGCTATGGCAGATTTATCATTTCCCCGCTGGAACAGGGCTATGGGCTCACGGTTGGCAACTCCGTAAGGCGTGTTCTTCTGTCTTCACTTTCCGGAATTGCCGTTACTTCAGTTAAAATTGCCGGTGTTAAGCATCAATTTTCGAGCCTGGTAGGCATGAAGGAGGACATTGTTGAGTTTGTCCTTAACCTCAAGAAGGTAAGATTTTCAGGAAAGGTCGAAAAGCCCGTTAAAGCCACTCTGGAGGTATCAAAACCAGGTGAATTCAGCGCAGCCGAAATTAAAGTCGGAGGAGGCATCAAGGTAGTAAATCCCGACTTGATTTTGGGGACAATAAACAAAGGTTCAAAACTCTCCGCGGATATCGTTATCGAAGGCGGCGTCGGTTATTCACCCGCAGAAGACCGGTTGGGAGAAACAATCGGGCTGATTCCTGTTGACGCCTCTTTCTCACCTGTAAAAAGGGTAAGCTACAAAATTGAGGAAACCCGTGTCGGACGGCTTACAAATTACGATAAATTGCTTTTGGAGATCTGGACGGATGGAACTCTGGATGCCGGAGACGCATTGATAGAATCCGCAAAGATTCTTGTGTCTTATTTTGGCCAGGTGGTTAATCCCAAAAAAGTTGAAAAGCCTGCAGAAGCTCCTAAAGACGAACTCGGGCTTACCGGAAAGCTTTCCGTAGAGGAAATAGGTCTTCCCACAAGGGTCGCCAATGCTCTTATCAAGGCCGGTTTTGAATCGGTTGAGCAGCTTGCCTATGCCAAGAAGGAAGATCTGGTCAAGGTGAGAAATTTGGGAGAAAAGTCCCTCAAGATTATAGCTGCTGCGCTCGGAACAAAGGGAGTCGAGTTCCTCGCCATCAAGTAAGATTATGAATAAGCGTGTGTTCGGAAGACAACTTTCCCGTAGTCGGCCGGCCAGGGAGGCCCTGTTCGCTTCTTTGACCCAAAGCCTGATAGTAAACGGGAGTATTGTAACCACTCGTGCGAAAGCAAAGGCGGTTGTTGGTAGTGTGGAAAAGATGGTAACCCTGGCTAAAACCGGAAGCGTTGCCGCAAGAAGAAAAGTTATGAGTAATCTGGACAATGCAAGGGAAGCTACCGATATTTTATTCCAGAAAGTAGTCAAAGCTTTTTTGGCAAAAAACTCTGGGTTTATAAGAATAATTTCACTTCCAAGAAGAGTTGGAGACAATGCCCAAATGGTTAAAATGGAATGGACGGAAAAAATAGAGTACGGGGAGAAAAAGAAGCCGGAGGTAGGAAAAAAAGGCAAAAAGGTTGAAGAAAAAAAGAAGAAAACCGAAAAACCAGTAAAGGGAAAGGAGAAAGCTTAAAGGCCACCTTGGTTCTGTGCGAAACGAAAAATGAAGACTTATTCACCCACACCAAAAGATATTAAAAGAGAATGGCACTTAATTGATGCAAAGGATGAGATTTTGGGCCGACTTTCCACAAAAATTGCAGGACTTTTGATGGGTAAGGGTAAAGCATCTTTTAGCCGTCATATGGATGTGGGAGACTATGTAGTCGTGATTAATGCCGAAAGAATTATGGTAACCGGCAGAAAAGCCTCCCAAAAGGAATACATAACACATTCGGGGTATCCGGGCGGATTCAAGGCGAAAAAATATAAAATGATGATGGAACAGCATCCGGAGCGGATTATTGAACATGCCGTAGCCGGGATGCTTCCCATTAATCGATTAAGAGATCCCAGAATGCTAAGATTAAAAGTTGTGGCTGGGGATAAAAACCCGTACGAGAAAGAATTTAAAAAATAATGGCAAGGACTAAAAAGATAGATTATACATATGGAGTTGGTCGGAGGAAAGAAAGCAGTGCCCGCGTCAGGCTTTATCGCGGCAAAGGGGAAAACATGGTCAATGGAATGCCGGAGGGAAAATATTTCCCGGGTGAAATTGCCAAAAAGGCTCTCGCCAAACCTTTCGGTGCCACAGAAAGCTCCGAGAAATATTATTATTCCGGGAGAGTCTTAGGAGGCGGAAAAGAAGGACAGTTAAGCGCCGTAGTACTGGCTATTTCCAGAACCCTGGTAAAAGTCGCACCCGATAAAAATAGGGCAACCTTAAGAAAACTTAATCTTCTTACCCGTGACTCACGCATTCGTCAGAGAAGAATGGTCGGAATGGGCGGAAAGAGTCGCAGAAAGAAACAGTCCCCAAAGCGTTAAGCTTCCCGTTGTGTTAAAATAGCTTTGAGTTACGGGGTGTAGTTCACCGGTAGAATGGGCGCATGGGGTGCGTCCGAACTGAGTTCAATTCTCAGCACCCCGACAAACAGTCGGGTATTTTTACTTGTTGCTTTTTATTTTAAACCATTGTAAAAAGATAGCGGAATGGTGAAACACAAAAAACCCGAAACAGAGGCTCCGGTAAAACAAGAGGGCAGCTCCGCAAAACTTCAAGCAATCCGTTTGGCGATGGACCAGATTGAAAAACAATACGGAAAAGGTTCAATCATGCGCCTTGGCGGCGAGGGCGAGAAATACAAAATTGATGTTATTTCCACAGGTTCCATAGCGGTTGATTTGGCACTGGGAGTTGGAGGATTACCAAGAGGCAGAATCGTGGAAATCTACGGTCCTGAGGCCTCTGGTAAGACCACGCTGGCCCTGGCAGTTGTTGCCGAAGCCCAGAAGAAAGGCGGACAATGTGCCTTTGTAGATGCGGAACATGCCCTTGACCCTCAACGTGCCGAAATACTCGGGGTGGACCTGGATAATCTTCTCATGTCCCAGCCGGATACCGGCGAGCAGGCCTTAGAAATTACGGAAACTTTAATCCGTTCGGGAGCAATAGATGTTGTTGTGGTTGATTCTGTTGCGGCACTTGTACCGCGTGCAGAACTTGAGGGAGAAATGGGGGACGCAGTCATGGGGATGCAGGCCCGACTTATGTCTCAAGCTCTTAGAAAATTAACCGGTGCCATAAGTAAATCAAAAACCGTTCTGATTTTTACCAACCAACTCCGGCAAAAAATCGGAGTAATGTTTGGAAATCCCGAAACAACTCCCGGAGGCCTTGCTCTGAAGTTTTATTCCTCGGTAAGAATTGACCTAAGGAGAATTGAAGTTTTGAAGGAGGGAGAAAAAGTAATCGGCTCACGCCACCGTGCCCGCATAGTTAAAAATAAAGTTGCACCTCCCCTAAGGGTCGCGGAGTTCGATATTATGGAATCCGAGGGAATAAGTAAGACCGGAGGGCTACTCGATGTGGGTCTGGAACTCGGACTAATCGGCAAGAGCGGATCATTCTTTAATTACGAGGGCAAGCCCATAGCTCAAGGCAAAGAAGCCGCAAAACTTTACTTTAAAGATCATCCGAAATTTGCAGATGAGATTGACAAAAAAATCCGCGAAATGGTCGCCTCAGGCAAAAAACTTCCGAAAGAAATTGGAGAAGAGGAAAAAGAAGAGTAATCTAAATTTGTGCCGGTAATTACTTCGATTAAGCAGCAGAAAAATAAAAACCGGGTTAATGTTTATCTTGACGATAAATTCGGTTTCGGAATTGATCTTGATAACTTTGTTTTACTTCATTTGAAAGTAGATCAGGAACTGACGGAAAAAGAAATTGAAGAAATTGTTAAAAAATCTGAGTTTCAAAAAACTTACGATAAACTTTTAAGATTTGCCATGGTCAGACCGCGGAGCGAAAGGGAAATAACTGGTTATTTCCGCCGCAAAAAAGTCCATGAGAGCCTACACAAAAAATTATTGGGGAAGTTGAAGCATTTGGAACTTATCGATGATGAAAAGTTTGCAAAGTGGTGGGTGGAACAAAGGCAGGCTTTCAAGCCCAAGCCAAAAAGGATTTTGAATCAGGAGTTAAGAATCAAAGGAGTTGATAAAGAAATAATCGAAGAGGTTTTAGGGGGGCAAGAAGTAGATGAAGAAAAAATGGCAAAGGAACTTTTAGAGAAAAAAGCCTACAAATGGAAAAACCTTGAGCCAAGAATCGCCCGGCAAAAAATGTCCCAATATCTGGCAGGGAAAGGCTTTGGGTGGGATGTGGTTGAAAAAGTGACCCCAAAAAGGTAGAATACCCCTTAGAGTCAAAGATATGGATAAGAAGACACTCAAATTAACTTCTTCGTTCCAAACCCACCTTGTTTAAGGCGGATCTTCTTTGGCTTCTGAACTTATGACAAATAGAGACGAATATATTGAAAAACTGGCTAAAGTGGCCAAAATGACTCCTGATGAGGCCAAAAAGGCCCTCCTTGATGAGGTACAGAGCGATCTGACGGGTGAAATTGCCAAGAAAATCAGGGCCGCCGAGGAAAAGATAAAAGAGGAAGCGAGTGATAAAGCCCGGGAGATTCTCCTTGATGCCATGAAGCATGGTGCCACGGGCTATGTGGCTGAATACACGGTTTCTTCGGTAACAGTTCCCAACGAGGACGTAAAAGGCAGGATAATAGGAGCCGGAGGCAGAAATATCAGAACTTTCGAAAAAGAGGCAGGGGTTGAGATAGAAATTGACGAAACCAACGAAATAAGGCTTTCTTCGTTCGATTCCGTGAGGCGTGAGATAGCAAAACGCGCTCTCGAGATTTTAATTAGGGATGCCAGAATCCAGCCCTCAAGAATTGAGGAAGTAATTAGGCAAGTAAAGGCCGACATGGAAGACGTGTTACTTGAAGAAGGCAAGAAAATTTGCCACGAGTGCGGTGTATTTAATTTGCCGGTGGAACTTATGAGAATAATCGGACGATTTAGATTTAGGACCTCTTATGGCCAAAACCTCGGAATTCATACAATTGAGGAAACAAAGATGGGAGTCGCCATTGCGGAAGAAATGGGGGCCAATGCCGATGTGGTCCGTCTTGGCTGTTTACTCCACGACGTTGGGAAAATTATTACCAACGAAGAAGGCAATCATATTGAACTCGGTGTAAATTTACTGAAGAAGTACGGAATGCCCAAAGAGATTATCGCTTGTGTAGCCGAACATCACGAGGATAGGCCCTTTAGCTCAAACGAGAGTGTAATTGTCTGGATGGCAGATGCCATTTCCGGTAGCCGTCCCGGAGCAAGATATGAACCTCATGAAGATTATGTAAAAAGAATGACGAAGATAGAAGAAGTGGCCAGCGGATTTTCCGGAATCGATACCGTTTACGCTTTTCAGGCGGGGCGTGATGTTAGAGTAATCGTTAACCCGGATGAGGTCGATGACGACAAACTGACAGTACTTGCTCATGATATTGCCAGAAAACTTGAGAAAGAAGCGGAATATGCGGGGCAGATAAAAGTTTCTGTTATCCGCGAAGTCCGTGCAACGGAGACTACCTCGGCAAAATAGCACGCCATCTACTTCGTGGGGGCTTTTATGGTGATGATTTAGAGGGCAGTTGGTGGAGAGTTTCGAATCACGATAAAATCGAAATGATGAATATTGTCAGTAAATAATCCCGATAGCTTGACATTTTCCCTACATTCATTTATGCTTCTTCGCAGAATGACCAAAACCGATTTGATTGATCAGGTTTCAAGGAAAGCCCATTTAACAAAAAAAGCCGCGGAGGAAGCGGTTGAGGTTTTCTTAGATGAAGTCGGACGCATTCTCGCCAAAGGTGAAAAAGTAGTTCTTTCAGGGTTTGGCACTTTCAGGGTTATCACCATGAAAGGCAAAACGGTTAAAATCCCCAAAACCGAAAAAATGGTTACCATAAAATCGCACCGATCCCCCCGTTTTACTCCGGGAAAGAAGCTCAAAAGACAAGTTTCGAGATAACTGTTTGCTAATGTTATACTTCGTTAATGAACCGCGCAATTATTGTTGATAATCTGGTTAAAAATTTTGAGATAACTGAGAAAGGACCGGGGTTAACCGGTGCCATAAAATCCCTTATATCTCCGAAAAAAAAGGAAGTGCATGCCCTAAGGGGAGTTTCATTTACAATTCAGCCAGGAGAGTTGGTGGGTTTTATCGGCCCGAATGGAGCGGGCAAGACCACGACTCTCAAAACTTTATCGGGGCTTCTCTATCCTACCAGCGGATTTGTCGAAGTTTTGGAATTTGACCCTTGGGAACGCAAACCCGAGTTTTTAAAGCAGATCTCCCTTGTCATGGGTCAAAAAAATCAGCTTTGGTGGGACCTGCCGGCGATGGAAACATTTGAGCTAAATAGGGCAATATACGAAATCCCCACCCGCTCCTATCAGGAAAATCTTAAGGAGTTGGTGGAACTTTTGGATTTAGAAAAACTACTGGAAACCCCGGTACGTAAACTTTCCTTAGGGCAACGTATGCGGATGGAACTTACCGCGGCACTTCTTCACAAACCGAAAGTGTTATTTTTAGACGAACCGACAATAGGATTGGATCTTATTGCTCAGCAAAAAATGCGGGATTTTATTTATAATTACAATAGCAAGTACGGGGCAACAATTCTTCTTACATCGCACAACATGGATGATCTGGTGGATCTGGCACGACGTGTGATTGTCATTAATGAAGGACAGATTCTTTTTGACGGAGCCCTTGAAGAACTGGTGACCAAATACGCAAAGGAGAAGATTATAAAAGCAACTCTTTCCAAAGAAGACGGAATTGCGGACATAGAGAAAATAGGCAAAGTTAAAAAACTTGCTTTTCCCCAGGTAATTTTATCGGTTCCCCGTGCAGCTTGTGCAGTTGCTGCTTCGGAACTTCTTCAAAACTTTCCGGTTGATGACCTGACCATAGAAGAAATCCCCATAGAAGACGTAATCCGGAAAGCATTTAAGGGCGGTCTTAAAAGATGAAAAAATATTGGGGTATCTTCAGAATCTCTTTTCAGCAAGAGTTTGCATACCGCTTGAATTTTGTTTTGTGGAGGGTCCGAAACGTATTTCAGATACTTTTGACTTATTTTCTATGGAGTACGGTATTTGCGGGCCCCGGAACCCAAATTTTTGGTTACGATAGGGCAAAGATTCTTACATATGTCTTTGCGATAATGATAGTAAGAGCTCTGGTTTTTTCTGCCCGCGCTATGGACGTATCCAGAGACATAGCACAAGGGGATTTATCCAATTATCTATTAAAGCCTCTAAGTTACTTAAAATATTGGTTTACAAGGGATGTTTCCAGCAAAGTCCTGAACCTGATTTTTGCGGGAGCAGAATTTATTATTCTTTTTCTGATTTTAAGGCCCCCCTTTTTCTTTCAGGGGGATACGGTTGCCTTACTTGCGTTTACGGCAAGCATCATCTTGGCAATTATGATTTACTTTTTCATTCTTTTTCTAATTAGTTCAATTCCCTTTTGGGCACCGGAAATCGGATGGGGTTCCCATTTTCTCGTTACTGTAGTAATAATTGAAGCTTTTTCAGGGGCGCTTTTTCCCATAAATATCTTGCCCCAGGGACTTCAGTCGTTTATTATGGCGACCCCTTTTCCGTACCTAATTTACTTCCCGGTTCAGGTTTACCTGGGAAACATACAAGGCTCAGCGCTTATGGGAGGCTTAATGGTTGCCCTGGCATGGACGGGGGTTTTGTGGTTTAGCCTTAAGTTTATTTGGCAAAAGGGGCTTAAGGTATACCAAGCAATAGGTCGATAGCCAACATGACTAAAAAGATAAAAAAATATTTTAAAATCTGGTGGATGATGAGCAGGAACTCTTTTTCCGCGATTATTGACCAAAAACTTGCTCTTTCGGTATTTTTAATCGGGAAAGTACTGAGATTTATTTTCTTCTTTGGATTTCTTTATTTCCTGCTTCTTGGAACGAAAACATTAGCCGGTTATTCAAGTAACCAAGTGATATTTTTCTTTCTCACATTTAACATTATTGATGTCATATCACAGTTTTTATTTAGAGAGGTTTACAGATTCAGGCCAATGATTATAAACGGCGATTTTGATCTGGTTTTGGCTAAACCCCTAAACCCACTTTTCAGAGTTTTGATGGGGGCAGCTGATGTAATCGATTTAGTTACAATTCCACCTCTTGTTGCCGCAACGATATATTTCGGGTCTCTGCTTCACCCATCCTTTATAAGTGTTTTTTATTATTTGGTTCTTCTTCTGAACGGCTTATTGATCGCCGCCGCATTTCATGTAATCGTTCTTTCTTTTGCAATTGTGACCCTTGAGGTCGATCATACGATTATGATTTACAGAGATTTGACAAGTTTGGGACGGCTTCCTATTGATATTTATCAACAGCCGTTGCGCGCATTCTTAACTTACCTTCTGCCTGTTGGGATAATGATTACCCTTCCAGCTAAAGCGATGATGGGAACGATGAGCGCAATGGGAATCATATTAGCATTTATTGTCGGTATACTTGCTGTATTCGTTGCCCTCAGATTTTGGAATTACGCCTTGACCAAATATTCCAGTGCCAGCAGCTAGAAATATGAATAAGCAAAGCTTGGCTAGTCAAAACCCCTGTAAATTACTGGTTATTTGCGGACCAACCTCTACCGGCAAAACTACTCTGGCAATTGACCTCGCCAAAAAAATTAACGGGGAGATTATTTCCGCCGACTCCCGGCAAGTTTATAGAGGGATGGACATCGGAACCGGAAAAGATCTTCCGAAAGGGGTAAAAATAAAGCTGCCGTGGTTTCAAAAGTACGGATACTATGAAGTGGGAGGTGTAAAAATTTGGGGGTATGACTTGGCTGACCCAAGACACGAGTTTAACGTGGCACAATATATTAAGTTCGCCGAAAGAGTAATTTTGGACATTATCAAAAGGGGGAAAGCCCCGATCTTGGTCGGAGGAACCGGTCTTTACATAAGGGGGGTGGTTGATGGAATTCCTACAGCCTCTGTCCCCAAAAATAATTTATTAAGAAAAAATCTGGAGAAGATGCCGCCGGGGGAACTATTTGAAAAGCTTGCCCAGATGGATTCTCTCAAGGCTGGACAAATGAACGCATCCGATAAAAAAAATCCCCGACGGCTGATTCGTGCAATCGAAGTAGCCATGTGGAAAATAAATAATATTAAAAAAGAGAAAGAAATGGAGAGCAGAAAAAAAGACCTCACGGTTAATCTAATTGGGCTGACGGCTCCGGAAAAGCTGATTTTTAAAAGAATTGAGTTGAGAGTTGCAGACAGAGTAAGGGCGGGAATTAAAAAAGAGATTCAGGATCTTCTGAAAAAACACGTTACCTGGGAAATGCCCTCAATGTCGTCGATGGGCTACAGGCAATGGAAAGATTATTTCGGCAATGGGAGGAGTCAAGCGGAAGTAGTAAGAGAATGGGAAACGGAAGAAAAGAAATATGTAAAAAGGCAAATGGTTTGGTTTAAGAAGGACAAACGGATTCGTTGGTTTAATATCACCTCGGCAGATTATCCCGAAAATGTAGAAAAATTGGTCGAAAAATGGTACTCTTCTGATAGAATAGAAGCATAGAATGTTGAAAAAGGTAGAGATATCCCATAGAACCGTGGTTTTTACAGTCCTTTTCCTACTCGGACTTTGGTTTTTGTATTTTATCCGCGATATTATTTTGCAGCTTTTTGTGGCACTCCTCCTGATGACGATTTTGGAACCTTTGGTAACAATACTGACCAAAATTAAAATTCCCAGAGCAATCTCGGTTCTTGTTACTTATATCTTGGTTCTTGGGATTTTGGGGGGAATGATCGCTCTCATCGCCCCGACGCTTGCACAACAAACGACAAATTTTGTTAACGTCCTTCCTTCCTACTTGGCGGGCATTGGGGTTGATTCCTCGATAAGTAGTAATTTGGTAGCCAGTGGTGCTTTGTCCCAGCTGGGGGCTATCCCCGGTGAGTTGTTAAATTTTACCGTTTCGATATTTTCAAACGTGGTATCCGTCGTAACAGTCTTGGTTTTTTCTTTTTATATGCTTTTGACGCATGACAAATTTCATGACCAGATGGGGCTGCTGTTCGGGGAGACCAAAAAACAGCGAATAATCAGAGTTATAAACGCTTGGGAAAACAAAATCGGTAAATGGGCAAGGGGACAGCTTCTTTTGATGTTTTTTGTTGGGCTTGGAACTTACATCGGGCTTTTCCTAATCGGGATTCCCTATGCTCTTCCGCTTGCGATATTATCGGGACTTTTGGACATTATTCCAATCTTGGGGCCAATCGTTGCAGCCATTCCTGCAGTACTGATCGGGTTTGGGGCTTCGCCGGTGATAGGACTTTCGGTAATTGCAGTTGCATTTTTAGTTCATCAACTCGAAGGCTATGTTTTGGTACCCAAGATTATGGAAAAGTCGGTTGGGGTTTCACCCCTTGTAGTTTTGGTTTCCATTGCGATTGGTGCCAGACTTTTAGGCATAACGGGTGTAATTATTTCGGTTCCCCTCGTAATAACTCTTCAGGTATTGGTTAAAGAGTACTTAATAGCCAAGGAATAACGGCAAATACTTTTGCCTTAGTGTACAATTGCTGCGTGATGGAAAGGCGTTTGGGTGATCGGCCTCAAGAATTTGAAAACGAGTATTGTAAATTCAAACCGTTCGGTTGGGAAGAAGTTGATGGGGTTTTAAGACCGTTATTATTCAAAGTGGTTACCGTAAATTTAGAATCGTTAGGTTTAAGACGAAACCCGAATATTATGCGCTTTTTGGTTGGGAAATGGATAAGGTTGCCTGACGATGAAATTCAAGTTGATAATAATGATTGGGGTGGGATTTGGTCAGCCTTAAAACTTTCTGGCGCAAAAAACCTGTCAAAATATATTCTCGAGAGATACAATCTTTCTACAAGGACTTTTCAGGTAGCAGTAGACACTCCCCTTTATGCAAACAGTTATAGAGTCAAATCGCGGGGAGTGATTCTTTTGCGAGAATTAAACTTCAGTTATTCCCAATAAAAAAGCTCACCTTTCGATGAGCTCCTTTGTACTCTGGGAAAGAGTAAGCCAGGTTCTGTTTTTCGACGATCATCTGTCTGATGCCCTCTGACCTTGGGACTTGGGAAAGCACCTCAAACGTCCCGTTCGGAGGTTGCAGCGGGGAGGATTGCCCCTTTTCACTCGTTTTCTTCTACCTTTAGGGTAAAAGAACCGACATAGTTTCTGTGGCTCTGTACTGGCCAAACCCGAGTTGCCCCGAGCCTGTCCCGGGCTTACGCCCGGCACCCTGCTTTCTGCTGCCTGGACTTTCCTCACCGGCAAATAAATACCGGCGCGATCATCCTTTCCCCAGAGCGGTGTCATTATAGCAGAAATCGGCTCAAATTTCAGTTTTTAGGAGACAAAGGTACCAAATAACTTCCCTTGAAGGAGCTTGTCCACATCGTTAAGTTTTTCGATATTAAATACGATTATCGGCAATTTATGCTTTTGGCAAAGAGCAAAAGCGGTGGCATCCATTACATTGAGATTTTTTTCTATAGCCTCCTGATAGGTAATATTTTTATATAATTTGGCATTTGGGTTTTTCTTGGGATCTTCGGAATAAACCCCGTCTACGTTGGTGGCTTTTAAAATAACATCGCAGTACGTTTCGATAGCCCTTAAGGCCGCTCCGGAATCGGTGGTGAAAAATGGGTTTCCAGTCCCGGCCGTAAATATTACAATTCTGCCCTTTTCAATATGCCTTATGGCCCTTCTTCTTATATAAGGTTCGGCCACGGTTCTGATTTCGAATGCTGTCATCATTCTGGTTGGAGCGCCGCTCCTTTCCAGAGCATCCTGGAGTGCCATGCCATTTATGACGGTTGCCAGCATTCCCATATAGTCGGCGGCGGCTTCATCTACCTCAACGGCCCTTTCTCTTCCTCTGAAGATATTTCCTCCTCCCACAACTATCACCAGTTCAATCCCAGTCTTTTTCCAAATTCTGGTTATTTGCGAAGAAATTTGCTTGAAGCGGTCAAAATCGATTCCTTTACCTTTATCTTCACCGAACAATTCCCCCGAAAGCTTTAGAAGAACCCTTTTGTATTTGAGTTTGGCTTTCGTCACGATTGAGAAGTATTATAACAGAGCGTTTGGAAAGACTCTACAATACGGGTTAAAAAATCAGAATTGGTGTATCATAGCCTTATGAAACTTGTTGTACAGAGGGTCAAAAAGGCCAGGGTGTTAAAAGTTGATGGGGGTTCCGTCGTGGGGGAAATCGGCAAGGGGCTTTTTATTCTCGCGGGTATCAAAAAAGGCGATACGGAAAAAGACGTCAATTCGCTTGCTGCTAAACTGTCCAAACTCCGCATTATGCCGGACACCGAAAACAAGATGAATCTAACGGTAGCCGATGTTGGCGGCAGTATGCTCGTCGTTTCCCAATTTACCCTCCATGCGGTCACTTCAGGAGGCAACAGGCCGAGTTTTATAAATGCGGAAGAGCCGAGACGCGCAAGACAACTTTACGAACTACTTTTGGATAAACTAAGAGGTTACGGCCTGACCGTCGAAACCGGCAGTTTCGGTGATCACATGAAGATAGAGGTGGTTTTGGATGGTCCCGTGACGATAATATATGCTGAATAAATACAATCTAAATCAGTTTCTCTTTTTCCAAAAACATTTCCAATTTTTTCTTTGAGCTAAACCGCCGGCCGATACTGACAAACAACCTGTTCGTATCCGGCCAATATCTTTTAGGGAGGATCCTAACCAATTCTTTTTCTGTCTGCTCGGGATTCTTTGTCTGAACCCAACCAAGTAAATTGCTGATTCTGTGAACATGAGTATCCACCGCTATCGCGGGGATGTCGAAAGCCCTATTTAAAACTAGATTCGCAGTTTTTACACCCACTCCCGGGAGTTTTATCAGTTCTTCCGCGGTCTCTGGTACCTCCGTAATCAGGCTTGACAATTTTTTGAGATGCTTCGCTTTCGTTTTGTAAAAACCCACGGGGTAGATCAACTTTTCAATTGTTTCAATTTCTAATTTACTCAACTGCCCTAAATTTTTTGCCCTGGCGAACAGACGATTGCATGCCTCAAGAGTGACTTCGTCTTTTGTCCTAGCAGAAAGAAGTGTCGAAACTAAAGTTTTATATGGATCCGAGCCAAAGATTTCAAGGGGAACCAGCACATAATGTTTTCTGAATACTTTGAATACTTTAGCAAAATACATTTCAGTGGGGAACACAAAAGGGGCCGGTCATACCGGTGCCCTTTTGCTTTAAGTGTCTAAGATTAAAGGTTATTTCCCTCCGATCTTGAACATTGTTGTGCCACAGACTTCACAAACAGCCTTTGTAGCTTTCTTACCATTCTTCATGGTAACTTCTTGTGCGTCTTTTCCTTCTCTCTTGGCGCGGCACTTTACACAGTACATCATAAATATTCACCTCCTATCCTCAGGACAGAACGAACTTGTTCCAGGCTAAGTATACCACCAGCTCCAGGATTAAGATGAAGCTAATCAGAATCAGGCTTCTAATGATACCCTTTTTGGTACCCGAGGCTAATGTGCCTTGTGCCATAGATACGGCATTTTCGCCGTGCCTGGGTGTGGCTGGAGAAGGGAACTTTTCAGATTTTGATTCCCCCTTGACATGTGCCTGAGAATGGTCGCCAGGTTGCCAAGAAACCAAGAATCCATAATGCGGATTTTCCTTATTTTTTCGTGTCCGGTGGATTGCCACATCTTCTTCTATATCTCCTTGACACTTACTTTTCAAGATGTAAAAATGACTGAGCCTGCCAAAACCGGATGCAAAACCTTGGTTACGTTATCTTTATAGTTTTCGGTGTTTGGCTTCTAGCGCTAAGTCTTTTTCTTTATCGTTACATTGCCCTTTTTAATAAACTTACCAAAGGAGTTGAAGTCGCCGATCTTAAAAAAGTTTTGGAAAAAATTTTAGCCAGGGGGGAAGGCAACACTGACGAATTAAAGATTCTGAAAAGAAGGGCTGACCTTATAGAGGATGACAGCAAGTTCCATATACAAAAAATTGGTTTGGTGAGATTTAACCCGTTTAAGGAACTTGGAGGGGATCATAGTTTCTGTTTGGCAATTCTCGACTCGCATGACTCGGGAATTATCATTACCAGTTTACACACGAGGGACAGAACCAGGGTTTATATGAAGGACATCAAAAAAGGAAAAAGCGGATTTGAATTATCCACAGAGGAAAAGAAGGCATTTGTTAATGCCCAAAGAAGCCGGTGATGATACAATAAAACATTGATGAAAAAATTTAATTTTAAAGAATCTTTCGGCAACAGAAAAAGTGTAATAGTTGCAAGTTTTTTTGGACTTTTTTTGGTGTCTTTAGGTCTTTCACTCCTTGTCTTTTACTTTGTAAATCCCAAGGGAGTATCGGACGTGTTGACCTCAATCAATCAGAGGTCAAAATTTAATCTAAGCCTTCCCAAAACCGAGGAATGCCCCATTAATGGTGCAAAATACACCAAACCCGAAAGCGATGTATGGAATACGCGCCGTCCTATTGCGATGATGATCGAAAATCATGTCGATGCCAGGCCTATATCGGGTTTATCCAGAACGGATGTTGTATATGAGGTCGTAGCGGAAGGCGGAATAACCAGATTTGTCGGAATATTTTACTGCGGTGCGGTAGCGGAAGACGTCAAGGCAGCTCCCCTCAGGAGTGCGAGGGTCTATTTTATTAATCTTGCGGCAGGCTACGGGACCGATCCGATTTATCTTCATCAGGGCGGGGCTAATAATATATGTAGTGATTGCCCGGGTGGGGTTAAATCCAGAGCCCAAATCGACCCGTCCGTAAATACGACACCCCTTTTTGATAAGTTGGGTTGGTATGGTGGTCCCAAGGGGAACAATTTTGACGGAGGATACAACATCGGTTTTCCGATTGTTGTGCGCGACCAATATCGATTGGGCAGTACTCCATCTGCTTGGGAACACGCCGTTGTTGCTGATTTGGATTTAGTCTGGGCGGAAGCCGAAAAACGCAGTCTCGGCTACAAGGACGGAGATGGAGTGGATTGGACTAATGGTTTCAGAAAATGGTTGTTCCAGGATGGTAAGGCGTCAAGCTCGCCTTCCGCAATTGATATCAAATTTAACTTCTGGGAAAGTATGCCCGGCTATGATGTCGAATGGAAATATGATTCGGCTACAAATTCCTATAACAGGTTTGGTGGCGGTGTTGCTCAGACGGATTTGGAATTTGATAAACCGCAGCTAAATGCCAAAAATGTCGCGATTATGTTTGCTGTAGAAAAAGGCCCATTGGATACGGAGCACCACATGTCCTATCAGGTGACGGGAACCGGTAAAGCTCTTGTTTTTCAAAACGGTCAGGTAATCCCCGGAACCTGGAAAAAGGCTTCGGCGCTTGACAGGGAAGTTTTTTATGATACAAATGGGGTAGAGGTACAGATGGTCAGGGGTGCAACTTGGGTTGAGGTGGTTCCTGCGCAAAACAAAGTTACCTATTAATTTAGGTAGACTTAGAATATTTAGACTGCTCCAAAAAATAGATGGCCGATTTAGGTGACATTATTACTTCCAAAGTTAGGATTAAAATCTTGGAGCTTTTCTTCTCCAACCTGAAGGAGATTTATCATGTCCGTGGAATTGTCAGGGAAATCAGTGAGGAGATCAATGCGGTAAGGAGGGAATTGGCCAAGCTCGAAAGTGACGGAGTGTTAAGGAAAGAGCCCCGAGGCAACAGAATATACTATTCGGTAAGGCCGGAATACTCCCTTTTTGGCGAGTTGAAATCAATTGTTGCAAAAACTACCGGTTTAGGCAGGGCGATTATCGATAACCGCAACAAAATCGGAAAAGTGTCGTTTGTCATGTTTTCCGGAAGGCTTGTAGAAGGCAAGGATCGTAAAAGGGAGGATGACGTTGATATCTTAGTGGTCGGAGACGTGGTTCTGCCGGAGCTGGCATCGATTATCAGGGCGGAAGAAAGTAAGCGGAGCAGGGAAATTAATTACACAGTTATGGGCAGAGACGAGTTTGATTTTAGAAAGAAAAGAAGGGACCCGTTTCTGTTGGGCATTTTATCCGGAAGCCGGTTTATGATTATCGGAAACGAAGAAGATCTGGTAGACTAATCTCCAAAATTCAGTTTGACTGTGTTATGCTTCAAAGGTAATTAAAAACTTAAACAAATGTTTTCCCTCCCGATCAAAAAATTCATACTAATAGTTTTTTTGGTTTTAGTGGCAACATATATTAGCCTTCCCCCAAAATTTTCTCTTTTTGGGAAGGACGTTAGCCGGCCAAATTTGAATATAAAAATCGGGAACTTCACTTTACAACGGAATTTTGACTTGCGCCTCGGGCTTGACCTTGCAGGTGGAAGCCAGCTCATATTCCAGGCTGATATGAGTAAAGTTCCGGCAGATAAACAATCAACGGCTCTAAACGGAGTTAAAGGTATTATCGAAAACCGTGTAAACCTTTTTGGTATTTCCGAGCCGAATGTCCAAACCTCGGTTTTTGAAGGAAAAAGTAGAATAATCGTTGAGCTTCCCGGCATCAGTGACACTCAGCAGGCGGCAAGTCTTATCGGTAAAACTGCACAGCTTCTGTTTGAGGAAGTGGAAGAAGTGCCCGGAGTCAACGGTACCACACCATCGGCAACCCTTGTGGCAACAAATTTAACGGGAGCCGACTTGCAATCGGCACAAGTTGTTTTTGATAGCCAAACCGGCAAGCCCGCGATCTCACTTCAATTTACCACGGAAGGCGGAGAGAAATTTGCCGAAATTACGGGAAGAAATGTCGGCAAACAGCTCCCGATAGTCCTTGATAACCAGATAATTTCAGCCCCCGTTGTGGAAGGTCAGATTACGGGTGGAAATGCCCAAATTACAGGAAATTTTTCGATAGATGAAGCAAAGCAGCTAGCTATTCAGCTGAATGCCGGCGCTTTACCCATTCCTGTAACCCTTGTTCAGGAAACCACAATAGGAGCAACTTTGGGAGCTACCTCCGTCAATCAGAGTATTCTAGCGGGGATTGTGGGGGTATCCATGGTGGGGATCTTTATGATCCTTGCCTACGGACGCTTGGGAATAGTAGCCGACATCGGACTTTTTATTTTCGCCGTAATAACTTTGGCGCTTTACAAGTTGATACCGGTTACGTTAACCCTTCCGGGAATTGCGGGATTTATGTTATCCATCGGGATGGCAGTAGACAGCAACATACTTATTTTTGAAAGGTTTAAAGAGGAGAAAGGCAAAAGATCGGTTGCCAATGCCCTTGAGGTATCTTTCGGGCGTGCCTGGGATTCTATAAGAGACGCCAACGTTGCCACTATTATCACCTCGTTGGTATTAATTAACCCCTTCGATTGGCCTTTTCTCCAATCATCCGGGCCTGTCCGGGGATTTGCCATAACACTTCTATTGGGAATATTAATAAGTCTTTTTACGGGAATTTTTGTCAGCAGAAATCTGTTAAGAGTATTTGTGAAAGGAGGGAAACATGATTAATTGGATGAAATACCGACCTTTATACCTGGCGATATCCCTTTTGGTGATCGGAGCCGGAGCCTTTTCCGCTCTCCGATGGGGTTTCAAAATCGGGATAGATTTTACCGGCGGCAGCGTTTTGGAATACAGACTTCCGGACGGACAGACCAGGGTAATAAAAAGCGGGCCCTTGGATGAGGCAGGAAGGGTGAAAACTAAAAGCGACTTGGAAAAGAGTGTGGGTGGCCCCGTGGCCGAGGTCAGATTTGAGAACGTCGGACCCACGATCGGACCTGAGTTGGTTAAGAAGACTTTTTACGCCCTTCTTATATCCACATCGGCAATTCTTTTATGGGTTGCGTATCAATTTAAAAACATAAAATTCGGAATCTCGGCTACCCTCGCAACTATTCATGACAGCCTTGTTCTCCTGGGCTCCTTCTCACTTTTGGGTCATTTTTTCGGTGCAGAAATAGATTTTCTGTTTGTTACTGCGATGCTTACAATTCTTTCCTTCTCCGTTCATGATACGATCGTAGTTTTTGATCGCATCAGGGAAAGCAGGAAGAAGGGGATCTCGGATAGTAATATGTATTCTCTGGCAAATAATGCATTGAGTCAGACCATGACCCGGTCATTAAATAATTCCTTTACGATAATTTTTATGCTGGTGGCGTTAATATTAATGGGTGGCGAAACAGTTAAGTGGTTTTCCGTGGCACTCCTGATCGGAACTATATCGGGTACGTATTCCTCGCCCTTTGTCGCGGTTTCGATATTGGTTACATGGGACGAACTACAGAAAAAATTTAAGAAGCACTAATTTTTCCTTAATGCTTTCAGAAGTGACTCTCTGTCATTTTCGATTTTCTTTTCAACAACTTTATTGAACAGATCGTTTAAGATTTTGCCTACTTCCGGACCCGGTTTTAAATTTAATTCCTTCATCACATCGTTACCGTCGATTTTTAGGTCGCGGACCGAGAAGGGTTGTTTTTGGACTTCAATTAAGCGTTTTTTGAACTCTTCCAGGCGCCAGCTGGTTTCTCTTGCTCCACCCCCAAGTCTATCGGCGACTCTTAAGGAGAGCATGTCGTCCATATTCTCCAGTCCGACATTGTGCAAAATTCTTCGGATGGCAGAATCCGTCTGATGTTCGTCAACGGTAAATTGATGCCACCTGACTAACTTGATAAATTTATCCCTCTCTTTATTGGAAAATCTTAACCGGTCGGCGATATTTTCGGCAATTTTGGTAGAAACCATCTCATGGTTATAGAAAGTTATTACTCCGCTTTCCAATTTTTTATATGTTTGGGGCTTTCCAATGTCATGGATTAGTGTGGCGAATCTTGTAACCGGGTCGGGACTTTTACAATTTTTCAAAGACATCAAAAGGTGATCGCCTACATCATAAATATGATGTCTGCCCGGAGATTTCTGCTCCACCCCGAAACATTTTTCCATTTCGGGTAATATTTCCTGCATAAGACCCGACTTTCTAAAAAGAACCACGCCGTCATATGGGTTGGGTGATGACAGTATTTTAAAAAACTCTTCTTTAACTCTTTCCTTGGCAATCTTATTGATGAGTAAGGCGTTTTTCCTGATTGCCTCAAAAGTTTTATCTTCTATCGAAAATCCGAGTTCTGAGGCAATTCTGACCGCTCTCATCATCCTTAGTGCGTCCTCTGAGAATCTTTCGTTAGGGTCGCCGACCGCACGGATCAGTTTCCGCTCGATATCTTCCTGCCCTTTGTATAAATCTACAACTTTTAAATTTTTATCAAGTGCCAACGAATTGATGGTGAAATCTCTTCGGGCTAGATCTTCATCGAGCGATTTGCCCCAAGTGATTTTGTCCGGATGTCTTGCGTCTGTATACCCTTCCTCTTTTCGGAATGTCGTAATTTCGTGAGGGCGCGCCGGGTCATCAGGGTTGTCGGTAAAAACAGTACCGAATTGGTTATTGTAAAGCCCTCCCGGAATAACCTTTAGGATTTCATCTGGTGTAGCATTGGTTGTGAAATCCCAATCGTTTGTAAACCTACCCATAAAAATATCACGCACCGCCCCGCCGACGATATATATTTCATACCCGGCTTTTTCGAATTTTTCCAAAATTTCTTGAACCGATTTTGGCAACTCGACTTTCATGGCAATATCATTATACTTTAGAAGTTATGGTGAACCAAACGAAAAAATGGGAGATTTTGAGCAAAGAAAAAACACTCAGTGAGGATAAAATAATAAAGATCCTTCTTAAAAATAGAGGGATAGTTAGTGAGAAAGAAAAGAAAGAGTTCTTCGACCCAACAGATCCGATGAAGATTACCCTTAAGTCATTGGACATAGAAGAATCGGAAGTAAAAAAAGCTGTAGATCGGATAAAAAAAGCAAAAAAAACCGGTGAGCATGTAATTATTTATGGAGATTATGATGCAGACGGAATTACGGGGACGGCGATACTGTGGGAAAGCTTACATGAGCTTGGAATTTTTGTTTTGCCTCACATCCCCGAAAGATTTTCAGAAGGATATGGGTTAAATCTCGAGAGCGTCACCAAATTAAAAAAGGAAGACCCCAAACTTGGGCTAATTATTACGGTTGATCATGGGATAGTCGCAGGAGGAAAGGTAGACGAGGTTAGAAAACTCGGTATTGATATGATTATTACGGATCACCATCAAGCCGGAAAGAAGATACCCAAACCTTTAGCATTAATTTATACAACCAAAATTGGCGGGTCATCTCTTGCCTGGTTTTTTGCGCGCGAGATATTAAAAATAATACAAGTTTCCGACTCCCAGTTTAAAATTTCAGACCGTCTGGAACTTGCCGCAATCGGAACAATTGCAGACCAACTTTCCCTGATCGGACCGAACAGATCAATCGTCAAGTACGGTCTTACAATTTTGAATCGTACAAAAAGACCCGGACTTTTGGCTCTTTTTACCGAAGCGGGACTGACCGAAATTGGTCCTTATGAAGTTGGATTTATAATAGCCCCCAGGATTAATTCAATGGGAAGGTTGAAGCATGGCCTTGAGTCTCTCAGGCTTCTTTGTACACGAGATAGAAACAAGGCCGCTGAAATTGCCGGGAATATCGGCCGCACCAATCATGAAAGGCAGAAAATAGTCGATGAGGTGGTGGCGCATGCCAGAAATTCCTATAAAAATATAGATAAACAATACATAATAGTTTTGGCCCACGAAAGTTATCACGAGGGAGTTATCGGTCTTGCGGCGGCAAAATTGGTTGAGGAATTTTACCGTCCCGCAATAGTGCTTTCTAAAAGTGGAAAAGTATCGAAGGCTTCGGCACGTTCAATTTCCGGATTTAATATTATTGAGGCGATAAGAACACTCGATAGTCTTTACATCGAGGGTGGAGGACATCCCATGGCTGCAGGTTTTTCAATAGAAACCGACAGAATTGATATTTTTACAAAAGAAATAAATAAAGTTGCCAAGGAGTTAATAACAGATGATCTTCTGCAGAGAAAATCAAAAATTGATTTGGAAATTGATTTTGAGAAAATTAACGCCGAGACAGTTAAATCAATTAAATTATTTGAACCGACAGGATTAGGTAATCCCGCTCCTACTTTCGTAAGCAGGAAAGTGGAAGTCGTAAATGCGAGAACGGTGGGAAGGGATTCAAAGCACCTTAAACTGGTACTGAAGCAACACGAACAAGTTTTTGACTCGATATATTTTGGTGGGGGGGAAAAGTACCCAAAATTAACTCAGGGCATGTTATTGGATATTGTTTTTCAGGTTGAGGAAAATGCCTGGAATGGCAACAGAAACATTCAGCTAAAAATTAAGGACATCCGTTGAACTAATATAGATTTAATTAACGATCTGCATTAAAATAAATCCAGTGGAAAGAACGCTAATTGCTGACACAGTTAAAAAAGTCGGGGAAAAGGTTAAAATCGCAGGTAGTGTGCATGTGGTCCGTGCGCACGGAAAAATTGCGTTTGCTGATATAACGGATAGAAGCGGCGTACTTCAGGTAGTGGGAGGGGACGATCTAGTTGAACTCAAGCCTCAGTATTTTGTTGAGATAGAAGGAACCGTAAACGCCAGACCCCCCCAAATGGCCAACGATAAAATCAAGACAGGGTCTGTGGAGTTGTCCGCGGAAAAAGTGACAATTTTGTCAAAGTCTGACGAAATGCCTTTTGACATGGGTGCAGAGGTTCTCAATTTGGAACTTCCCACACTCCTTGATTATCGCACCCTAACCTTGAGACACCCAAAAATTAAAGGAATCTTCGAAGTTCAGTCAGCCATAGTTGAGGGCTTTAGAAAATTTGCAGGGGAACTCGGCTGTACTGAAATATTCATTCCTACAATCTCAGCCTCCGCAACGGAAGGTGGAGCGGAAGTTTTTGAAGTTGATTATTACGGGCATAAAGCATTTATGACCCAAAGCCCCCAGCTTTATAAACAAATGTTGGTTCCTGTTTTCGAAAGGGTGTTTACAATCGCCAAAGCCTACCGTGCCGAGCCATCTGTCACTACGCGCCACCTTTCGGAAGTAACACAAATGGACTGTGAACTGGGTTTTGTTGATTTCGATGGCCTTATGGATGCCTTGGAATTTGTGGCTACCGGTATTTTGAGTCATGTGGAAGAAAAGCAAGGCAACGTTCTTGAAGATTATGATATTCCAAAATTAAAACTGCCGGCAAAAATTCCCAGATTAACGATGAGAGAAGCGCAGAAAATTATTTTGAAGCGGACCGGAGTTGACCATACAAAAGAAAAAGATCTGGATCCCGAGGACGAAAAAGAGATCTCAAAATGGGCGCTTGAAGAAAAAGAGTCGGATTTGGTTACAATCACACACTTCCCCACCAAAAAAAGGTCATTTTATACCATGCCTGATCCGGACGATCCTGAATTTTCTCTAAGTTACGACCTTCTTTTTAGAGGACTTGAGATTTTAAGCGGAAGTCAAAGAGTCAACGATTATGGAAAATTGGTCGATGCTATAAAAGAAAGGGGAATGGATCCGAAAAATTTTGAGATGTACCTGCAATCGTTTAAATATGGAATGCCTCAGGAGGGCGGTTTTTCCTTCGGGCTTGAAAGAATTACCATGAAACTTCTGAATCTTTCGAATGTCAGAGAAGCCTCCCTCTTCCCGAGAGATATGGAAAGAGTAGATTTTAGATTTTCCCGATGAAACTTCGTAAAGAAAAGACACATTTTCTGTATTTGCTGATTCTGGCTTTTGTCTTTGTTTCAACTTCCGCCATGGCAATTTCCGGCCAAGTTGTTGTTCCCGACCAGGTGTCTAACTATTTAATTAAAAAACCTTCTAAGATTTTTCCGCCGAATCCTGTTTTGGCGGCGGACAGCTCGTTTCCCATTCTCTCCGCACAAGGAGCGTTGGCGGTTGATTTGGATTCGGGCATAAGCCTTTATGAAAAAAAGCCCGACACGAAACTTCTTCCGGCATCAACCACGAAAATAGTAACCGCGCTTGTAGCCCTTGACTCATACCCTTTGGATCAAATCGTTACGGTCGGCAAAATAAACGTAGTTGGACAAAAAATGGGTCTTTTCCAGGGGGAACAGATAACCGTCGAAAATCTGCTTTACGGTCTTTTGGTTTTTTCGGCAAACGATGCCGCAGAAGTGCTGGCTGCAAACTACCCGGGGGGTTATGAAGTATTTATTGAGGCAATGAATGCCAAAGCACAAGATCTTTCCATGCCTAATTCATATTTCCAAAATGCCACGGGGCTTGATGGATCAAGTCAAATTACAACGGCGGAAGATTTAATTCGGGTTTCCGAAGTTGCCATGAAAAATCCCGAATTTGCAAAAATGGTTGGTACAAAGGTGGCCAGTTTTACCGATACCACCGGTAAGATTAAATATAAACTTAAAAATATTAACGAACTTCTGGGCACTGTTCCGGGGGTGTCTGGTGTGAAAACGGGTTGGACGGAAAATGCGAGGGAGAACCTGGTAACTTATATCGAAAGGGACGGGCATAAAGTAATGATTGCGGTTTTGGGAAGCCAGGACAGGTTCGGAGAGACCAGAGAATTAATTGACTGGATCTTCGGTAGCTATATCTGGCAAGAAGTAAAACTTCCCTGAGTTTACTGTCCGTAATAGGTTGGGGTGACCGCCGGAAGGTATGCCGTAAATCCATTATCTCCCTCAAAAACGTAGATCGGTTGGTAAAATTCGGTTACGGTCTCCGGGTCAAAGTAGGCTAAATACATCCGCCTAATTTTCAGGTTATCTCCGTCTTTATTTAAGCCCAAAGAAGCAGTAAACGCCTGCCCGTTTTGAAGCTCGGCGAATGCTTCCTCGGGGGTTTTAATCGGGTAGGTTGAGTATTGGGTTTCGTCGACCGGATAGTAATGATTTTCAGCAGCAATGATTTGTTGATCACGGCTTGCGGAACCGCTCACGATTGCCCATACATTTGCCTGGTCCGGTGTTCCCGTTACGCTGGGCAAATCATCGTAATCTTTTCTGAAAAGATTAACTTTTACGACGTCGGATTCGGAAAGGGAAAGTGCACTGACCAGTTGTCCATTCGTCAGTTTTAAATATTTACTGGTCGTAGGACCGGAAAGATCGGGAGGAAGTATGCCTGCACCTGAAAGGTATGACCGTAATTCCGATGCGGCGACTTCGGCGATTGGCGGTTTTCTGTCAAGCGGACTTTTGTCCTGGGCCAAGTTGTAACTGATCGAAAATGTTCCTGTAATGATATTCATTTGTAGTGCGGCAGGAAATTTTGGATTATTGAAAAGATAAATAGTATCCGAGATTTGTTGGGGACTGGTGCCAAATCCTAAGGCCTGCGCGGTTGATTTAGCCGCATCCAAAGAAAGCAGATTTGGGCTTGATTTCGGCATGAAATACACTTTTGCCTGAGTCGGGATGTTTGTCGGAAGCCCCCCTTCCGGTGTTTCAAGCGTATAGGAAAGTTTAACGGTGGAATTATTTACGGGGAAGGGAATTTTTGTAAGTGTTCCGTATTTTACGGTCGGAGGCGGCGGAGGTGCGGGAAAGATCTTTTTATAAATAGCAATACCGGTATCAAGTAGAATTTTCCCGACTATCAAAAAAATTATGAGGAAAATACCGTATCTGATTGTTTTTCTTGCCGTTATGGCAATTCGGGTCAGGGAGGTCATATATAAGTTAAGTATAAATGATAAATGCTAAATGCCAAATTAGATGTTAAAATTGAAGCTATGAGTAAAGTAAGAACCCGCTTTGCCCCAAGCCCGACGGGTTTTCTTCACATAGGAGGTCTCAGAACCGCTCTTTACGCCTATGCCCTGGCGAAACACGATAAGGGGGATTTCATCTTGAGGATTGAAGATACCGACCAAAAGCGTCAAGTGGAGGGCGCAACGGAATCGCTTAAAGAAACTTTAAAAAAATTCGGCCTTGCCTGGGATGAATTTTATACCCAAAGTGAAAGACTTTCTTTGTACTCGGAAGCGGCTAAAAAATTAGTCGGGGAAGGCCATGCTTTTTACTGTCAATGCAAACCCAGGAATGCAAAAGAGGGGGAATTTTCCAACAAGCTTCGTGATCCCTGCCGGGATAAAGGTTACACAATGGGCGCGGTACGGCTTAAGGTTCCGGAAGGTGAAACACTTTCCTATTTTGATTTTGTACACAGGAAAGAGATTTCCTGGAGTAGTGATACTGTTTACGATGCAACACTTCTCAAGTCCGATGGTTTTCCAACTTATCACTTAGCTGTTGCAGTGGATGATCTTGATATGAAAGTTTCCCATATCTTAAGAGGACACGACTGGCTTCCATCAACACCGATTCATCTTCTGGTTTTTAAATATTTGGGAGGAGTAAGACCCGAAATAGGACATTTAACAGATATTCTTTCTGCTGAAACGGGTAAAAAACTTTCCAAGAGGCGCGACTCGGTTTTTGTGGAGCAGTTTCTGGAAAACGGATACTTACCTGAGGCACTTCTCAATTTTGTAATGCTTTTAGGTTGGGCTCCAAAAGACAACCGTGAACTTTTTACTCTTTCTGAATTTGTCGAGCATTTCGATATGAACGGTTTTCAGGAGGCCAATCCCAGATTCTTAATTGACAAGCTTGATTGGTTCAATGGTTACTACATCCGCCAGAAAACGGATGAAGAACTCTTGAAGCTTCTTGGGCCTTTTGTGCCAAAAGATGCAAGTGAGGAAAAATTGAAGAAAGTTATTCCTTTAATTAAAGACAGAATCAAAAAATTGAGTGATTTTGAAAGTTTTGCCGGGTTTTTCTTTGAGGAAAGATCGGCCGATAAAAAACTTTTCGGCAAAGATTATAAAAAGCATTTGGAAAAAGCTCTCGAAGCAATCGAAAAAGGAGTCCTGCTCGATCAGGTTCCGAAAGATAATAATTTTAAAGTTGGAGACTTTTTCATGGATCTCCGGATAGCAATTACCGGTTCTAAATTTACACCACCGATTAACGAATCAATAGAAGTTTTAGGAAGAGAAGAAGCTGCGGAACGAATTAGGAAGATTTTAGATTAAAATGGCTCACGATCCTGCCCGGACAAGCAATCTTATAAGCGAGGGGAAGATAGACTCCGAATTTTTGCGCAACAAACTCAAACTCAAAAGCTTGGAAGCGAGGCAATCGCTTTACAAAAAATATCCTCATGTAGAAAAGTTCTTCGCAAATAAGGGACTGGACCTGGGGGAAATTCGCGGGCATTCCGCAAAAATGATAACGACGGGTGCATTAACAAGTACCCTTCTTTTTTCCCCACCCTTGCTTGCAAAAAATGTACCCGCATTGGCGAATATCGTAAAAAATCTGTCCGATTTTGAAGGAGCACAGCCCGGAGCTCCCCAGAAAGAGGTGTTACTGGCTTCACTGAAACAGACTTTACCGCAAAAGATCGGTCCACTGGACCGGACCCAGGAAAAAACATTGGAGCAGATTTTTAGGGAAACGATTGGAGTGGATACAAAAGCCACTCTCGAAGGAGAACACCTTAATTCCACTTACGGCTATATTGGCGCCGAACAGCATCTTGCACGCTATCCCGGCGACAGAATGGCGGTTCACCCCAAAATCCCCCAAAAGGACGAGGGCATGGCTCCCGGCCTGGGAGCTTGGGGGTATGTCCCGGCGGATAAGGAAACATGGTACGCAGTGGTACAGACCCTCTATCTGCCCGATTGGGCAAAGCGCCAGCCCTACTTGCGGGATTGGTATAAATACAGAAAGGTTTTGATAGTTAATACCGTAAACGGCAACGCGGTTGTCGCGGATATTGCCGATTCGGGGCCTGCCGCCTGGACGGGAAAACAATTTGGCGGAAGTCCGGAGGTGATGAATTACCTGGGGGGCCCCAGATATAAAAAAGGCCCTGTTATTGTTTTTTTTGTTGATGACCCGAAAAATCAGATTCCTTTGGGTCCTGTGGATTATAATAAGGTTGAGGCACTTGGGGTCAGAATGACAGAAGCTTAATTATGAGTAAACTTTTTTTTGATGATTTGTTGGATTTGGGTAAAGTAGAAACCGAAATCAAAAAGGCTTTTCCTTCAAAAGAAGAGCGGGAAGAATCGGAATCGCTTGTTGATCATATTATTCACGACAAAGTCATGGAAAAAATACTTGATAAATTGCCGCCGGATTACCACATAGAATTTTTGGAGTTGTATCACAAATGTCCGCATGACGAGGTCGTAATTTTTGAATTTTTAAGAGGGAAAACCGGCAAAGACATAGAAAAAGAACTTCAACAGGACTTAAAAGATGTATCCTCCGACATCCTTCGGGAATTGAAATCTCAGGATGAAATCTCTACGGAGACGAGAGTATCCAAGAAATAAATGGACAATCATTTTGGCGGTGTCATTTGGACAAACCACGCGCTCGGTAGATTGACGGAACGCGGCATTGCACAGGGGGATGCCTGGGCTACTTGGAAAAATCCGGAGCATTCCAAAAAAGGGACGGCCCCCGGTTCCTGGGTTTATTATCGTAATTATAACGGCACCCAAATCGAAGTTGTAGCCAAACAAAACGAAAAAAAAGAGTGGATAATTCTTTCCGTATGGTCTAAGCCCGTTTTTGAGAAACATAAAGAGCACCAATCATTCCTAAGCTTCATCATTAAAAAAATATTTTCCTGATTTGCACAAATTAGCCTCAAGGAGTAGAATTCACATTCGGTATGCAGAAAGTACTTAGTCGGATTAAACGTATTAAAAAGAGGACGGGAAAATGGTCCTGGATTATATTAGCAGTACTTTTGGTTGTGATTTGGAGGGTCTCGGTTTCCGCAAATAAGACGACAAAAGTTGAAGTGACTGAGGTAACCCGCGGAGAACTTACGGAATCGGTTTCGACTTCAGGTAATGTCAGGGCGGATCAGTACTCTCAGCTTACTTTTCCCTCGGGGGGTTTGATTTCCTGGGTGGGCGTTTCCGTCGGGCAGGAGGTTGTAAAGGGGCAGGGGATAGCACAAATCAATGCGGTCCCCCTTAACGCAGCATATCAGCAAGCTTTAAGTAATTACAGGAATTATCAGGCAATTGCCGACAACGTTCTTGATTCTGTTAAAGGTCATAGTGCCGATGAAAGTTTTTCCCTAAGGGCAACAAGAACTACGGCCGAGGTAAATAGGGATAATGCTTACAATGCAGTTGTTGCGGCTCGGGATAACTTGAGAAACACGATGATCTTTGCCCCGTTTGCCGGAGTTATCGATACGGCCAGCCCCGGTTCTCCCGGAATAAATGTTACCCCCGGGGCGGCAAACTACACGGTTGTTAATCCGGATTCGGTCTATTTTGACGCCGAGGTCGAAGAAACTGACCTTCCGCGTATTAGCGTCGGTCAAACCGTGAACATAAGACTGGACGCATACCCAAGTGATTCTTATCAAGGAAAAGTAACCTATATTGGTATGGTTGCTTTCACATCAAGCACGGGTGGAAACGCCTACCACGTTCGTATCTCCCTGCCTCGTAATGACGGGATGAAGTTTAGGATAGGGATGGGCGGAGATATTGAGATTGTTTTTAACAAAATCAAAGATACCCTAAAAGTTCCAGTTTCGGCAGTCCAATCCGATACGAACGACTACGTATGGGTGGTTGAAGGAGGACGGGCAAAGAAAACTACTGTTGAAATAGGCGGCGGAAACAATGACGAAACGGAGATTAAATCAGGTCTTTCCGAGGGTCAAACCGTGATTTCCCAACCACCGGCGTTACTCAAAGACGGACAAAAAGTAAACTACTAGAATTGAGTATCCAAGATATGACCTCACTTATTTCCCTTTCAAAAGTTACCAAGTCCTATAAACTTGGCCGGGACGTTGAGGTTTCCGCTTTAAGAGGGATAGACCTTGAAATTAAACAGGGAGAATTTGTAGCAATAATCGGGCCTTCCGGATCCGGAAAATCAACCCTGATGCATATTATCGGGATACTGGACCAGCCGACAAAAGGTTTGGTTAAGCTTGAGGGAAGCGATGTAGAGCGTCTTCCAGAAGAAAGATTGGCGGAGCTCCGGAATAA
>LCIL01000002.1 GCA_001001045.1 Candidatus Woesebacteria bacterium GW2011_GWA1_44_23
GATCGGGAGTACGTCGTCCTTGGAGATCCCCTTGTACATGTTATCTTGCCGCTTTTGCCGTCCTCCGACCAGGAAATGCTTCTTAGTGCAGGTAGACAAGCGTTTACGGACGACTTCGGATTCGCCCCAAAAGGACTTTGGCTTCCTGAAACGGCTGTGTCAAAAGAGGTGCTGGTCAGCGCCAGATCCGTGGGCTACGAATTCGTACCCCTCCGGGATAGCCAAGTAACCAATATCCCCTATGGCACCTGCCTCGATGCAAAACACAATGTTTGTGTCGTAAAAACCGCCAACAATCAGGAAATGGCAATACTTTTGGGCAACTCGGGCTTAAGCGGTTTTGTTTCTTTCCAACCCTGGTCCACATATAATGCCGAGGGTTTTATGGCAGGCAGACAGCAAAATGAGCAGAAAAGCGGATCAAACGCTCTTATGATGATGGATTTGGAACGCTTTGGGCACCATCAAAAAGGCGCAAATGACTTCTTAAAAAGAATCCTGGAGATCCAGGAAGGATATGGTTTCTCTCCAATAAATATGCGTCAAGTCCTTGAGGCAAAGGACTGGAGACGGGAAAAAACGTATGTTGACGTTAACGATAATACAAGCTGGAGTTGTGACCATGATTTGGGTCGCTGGACTGGACAATGCGGTTGCGATAGCCCATCAGAATCTACAAGACGCATAAAACAAGAGTTTCATGAAAATCTGACGAAGATGAACGAATTTATTAATACCTCGCTGGATACTCGATTCCCCGGTTGGAGAAGCGAATTTAGCAATCTATTTATTTCATTCGCCGATGATATATTTACCGGTACCAATTTTGGACCTTCGCTTGATCAGATGGTAAAAAGCGCAGGGGGGAATGAAGCCAAAATTAAACTTTATCTTGCAAAAATAGAGGTAATGGTCGGTATGACAAGCTGCGGGTGGTTTTTTGGCGCGGACGACCGGCCTGAGCGGAGTATTCCCTCATCCATGATTCGAGGGGTAAAAAACTTGTTGCCGGAATTTTGCATATAACCCGAAAGGGTATCAAGCAGCTTGGCCATTTGTTAAACAAATGGTAAAATACCACTGTTGATTGGCCCCATCGTCTAGCGGTCTAGGACATCAGGTTTTCAGCCTGATTACCTGGGTTCGAGTCCCAGTGGGGTCACAAGAACAATCAAGGGCCCATAGCTCAATGGTAGAGCAATTCCCTTTTAAGGAAGCGGTTGAAGGTTCGAATCCTTCTGGGCTCACAGCTTCAATGCGGGATCGTCTAATGGTAGGACAGCAGCCTTTGGAGCTGTTTATTCAGGTTCGAATCCTGGTCCCGCAGCCCGTCGGCTCCCTACCCTTGTGTGAAGATTTCTTCTTTCTTGACTCTGACAAACCGCACCCACTCCTCTATCACTTCCAGGAATGCCTTAAGAGGAGCTTCAATAATGAAATCAAATATAAAACCCAAGAGATTTAGTCTTGATATTTGCACGGAAAGCCACTGGCCAACCTTAACTACTGGCAAAAAAAGGAAATCGACAAGGGAAGAGAAAAAACCGGCTCTCTCCTCCTGATAAACATAGTCGCGAGAAATACTTCTAACCCTGTACGCAAAGAATGAAACAACAGAAAGAAAGAAAAGGAAAATGGCCTGACTGACAGGGTTAAAATGCAACAGGTTCAGAAGCCAAATAACAAACACAAATACCCCTACGAAGAGAATACTGTAAATGCCAAGAAAAATCCTTTCAAAAACGTTTTTTGCTTTTTGCCTTTTTCCTATTTCAACTACCCTTGGAGCACCTTTTCCATAAAGATATTCATCTACCTTTTCAAGAATTCTCTTGGTATTTTCATTACCAGGAATTCTTATCCCCACATTAAGTAAAAACATCAGAGTGGGTGGAAAAATCAGATTAATTCCCAGTGCAACATAATTAATCTTTCCGACAAAGATGTCAAAAGGTAGCTCAAGGCTTAGACCGAATACCATTTTTGTTAAGAAAATATAAATGATGCTTCTTGTGGAAGCCCTCATTAGTCGTCCCCTATTCTCTTTATAAAGCTCTTCCAACATTTCTTTTGCCAATAAACCAAAAGCCTCTTTATCCGCCACATTTTTCTCAAAATTCTCCGGGTCTCTTACTACCATTTCTCGTATTACGTTAAAAGGCGCGATAACCTTTGTGACCTCCCGCCTAACATCCGGCGCAAGCGGGTATGCCAAATCCCTGTCGATTTCTTTTTTAATAGATAAGAGTGTCGGAAAAAACGCGGCAACTCCACCCGATTTCTTCCCGAACCACTCGGGAAGCATGGCTTTAAGTAAGTGGTAAGTAATAAAAATTTCACTGTTTTTGGCAAACACCCTCTCGGTTGCAATGTAAACCTGGATATCACGGATCCTCTCATCTTCCACCCCGAAAATTTTTATCCGGGATTGCATGCTTCCCGAAACGAAATTAATGAGAAGTTGAGGGTAGGGATTAAAAACCAAACTTTCTTCTATCTCGCACCCGGCCAGATCCAGTAACCACTCACCTAAATCTCTATCTTTGGTAAGCGAAAAGGCTACTTCATATCTATCAATAATTAACTCTATATCGTTAATCTTACTCGTAGCCACAAAGTCGTCTTTAAGATACCTGGCCCAGATGAGCTCCTTAATAAGAATCGGCGCGAGACGTTCGCTTGACTGTCCTAGAAAAAGCCTTCGCCTTAGAATCCTTACGATTGCGGCCTGGCGGATAAGATGATCGCTTCTAAATTCCACCGCATTCCTTGCGGCTTCGTAAACGACGGCCAGGGTTGAGGCTGCTGCCGAGGTTTTGATGGTTTCCTCACTCGTGCCGGCTTTTTTAAGTGCAAAGTCTATTCCCCTTACAAAATCGGCTCCGTTTTGGTTAAGATTTGTCATTTGCTCCTCAAAGAATAGAGTCAAACCTCTCTAAAGTCAAAGGTCTGCAAAATCAGATATAATTGCAGTATGTTTAAACTTGGCGCGAAGGAACTGAGAAAGACCCGTCCTACCCGTGAGACTTTCGGCACAATTAGGAGAAATCCAATTTACCTTGTCCTAGACCGTGTAATTGATACGTATAACATTGGTTCGCTGTTTAGGTTGGCAGACGCCATTGCAGTGGAAAAGGTGTATATCTGCGGCGATACCGAATACCCTCCAAGTAGCAGGATCCACAAGGCCGCGGTTGGTACAGAAGAATGGGTCCCTTGGGAAAAAGTAGATTCTGCTGTCTCAATTGTTAAGAAGTTAAAGTCTGAAGGTGTTCAGATTCTAGCCGTTGAGCAAGACCTCCGGGCTATTCCCTATTCACTCCTTACTACCCGTATCAAATTCCCGATTGCATTAGTTATAGGTAACGAAACGGAAGGAATCAGCCAGGATGTTCTTGATGCGGCTGACACAATCACTGAGCTTCCGATGTTTGGTGTTAATAAATCCTTCAACGTTTGGGGGTCTGCCGCAATCATTGCCTATAAAGCGATAGAGACTCTTATTCTTAAACCTTATAAATCTAAAAACCGAAGGTCCTGAGTGAGCCTGTCCCTGGAGTACAAAAGAGCGAAGGGACAAAAAAACCGCCTCTCGGCGGTTAAGACTTCTTAAAAAACTATCTGGTTACAGAGATTATCGCACCGTTTTGTGTGACCGTTGTATCGGTCTTGGGTGCGGCCACTGTTACTCTTTTGTTTGCATCCTGCACCACCGTGTATTCCGTATCATAAGCGGCTACACAATCGCTGATACCAATTCCCCCATTTACTGCCTGCGGGTCTGAAGGTAGAAGCGAGATATATGTCGGGGAAAGAGAAGCACAAAGATTGGCTCCGGTACTGCTAATTGATTGCGGATCCACAGTATTCGGATCACCGTCATCAACCGGTATTCCTGTGGGTAAAATACCCCTGTGATCTGCAGAATACTGATGAATTGCGTTAAGAAGAGCATTCGTGTCACTCGATCTTTTAGTGTTGTCTGCTTGGGCAAACTGGCGGGCGGGGTTAATAGCAATTAAAACAATCGCGAGAAGAATTCCCAAAATACCTATAACTACCAGAAGCTCGATAAGTGTAAAACCTTTATATCTCTTGGGCATTAATTTAAGTTAGAGTATTACCAATTTCATGTCAAGTGGCATTTAATATATCAATTTCACTTTCTTGTCATTATTACCGCGACCAGAATTATTAGAAGTAAAAGAAACCCTCCAATCAGAAATGGTAAAAGCTTACTTTTTTTATTAGGTGCCTCCTGAGGTGTTTCGTGGGTATTGGCCGGTAAAAAAACTTTGGAGAGCATGTTCCCCATTATCATCAGATCTCTACTCCCAAGAATGTATCTGGCAAAATCAGCATCTAGAACCTTCCTGGTGGAAAATCCCGGGAACATCGCTCCCGGGACAATCCCTTCCGTCACAAACCCATTTTTTTCAAAAATTTCGATTACCGCCTCTATGTACTCCTGATTGGCTGCAATCATCCTAACCCCATTCCCTGCTCTATATCTTTTGGAGATAACTTTATCAAAAGGGACTGCGTCAAGAAAATCTTTAATTTCACTTTCAATCTTTGCAGGATCGGTTTCTGCAACATCTTTACTAAAACAGATTCCGTCCGCTAAAATAAGCCAAACCGGAGCCGAATTTAGCTTTTTAGTTTTGATAAAAGTATCAACCAAACTATCAAACCCGCTTTTATCAACAATGTCAATATCCCGAACCACAGCCTCCGGAACATCAAGCGTTAAAAAGTCATTACCGTTAAAAACGAATATCTGGTTTTTATCTAATAATATTACTGCCTCGCGCCTGCCTTCAGCCATTTAATTAATCTCCTTCCAAGAAGTTACATCCATCATACCATCTTTCATGACTGAAACTCTAACTTTTTTTACATAATTCCCGATGGTACCCACCGAATCAATCGTCAGCGTTCCATTCACACTTGTAATTGTCACATTTGCTTCTCCACCGCCAAGAGGAATATTCTCTAAAGTGGTGCCCCCTTTTATGTAATTTCCCCTTAGAATCTGAAGAAGTGCATTCTCTGCTCCGGTTTCTGCCATAGCCCTTGCAATTTCGCCTTCGTTAACATCTGTGGCAGAAATCGAATTGCTGATGATAATGAAAATTGCGGCAGTCGTAATAGTTATGCCTATCATAATAAAGAAAAGAAGCATAATAAGTGCCTGTCCTGATTCATATTTCTTGTTTTTGTATTTCATGGTCTTAGTCCTACAGTTGTTTCAATAGTGCGTGTCTGGTTTCCAGAAGGAAGCGTTATCAAAGACTCAATCGTATATGATATTTTGACGGTATTCCCTATTTTGCTAAAACTAATACTGTCAACCTTTGTATCCAAACTGTTTATGGTAACGTCGTTTAGCAGCAGATTACCGCTGCCGTCCAATACATAGTTATAACTGACCCCGCTTGAAACTAAATTAAGAGAATTTGGGTTTAGAACCGAAGCCGAATCGGCATTGGCTATATCATATGCAAGACGCGAATAAATATAACGTGCATCTTGGTTGAGAGTCGAGGTGCTTTCAGTATCAAGTTTAGAATTAAGAATTGTCACAAAAACATCCACTAGCACCAACATAAAAATTGAGAGTAAGCCTATATAAACAATCAGTTCAACGATTGTGACTCCTTTTTGAAATTTTTTTGTTTTAAGCATGGATTGTGTCAAATTTTGTTTGTTATGGCGAATAATTAAATGTTACCGTAAATGATTTTGTTACACTTCCGGAATCAAAGACCCTGTACCGCATACACTGCCCCGGATTTATATAACCGCTGCCAATGGAGCCAAGCGGAAGAGGCCCCGAAATAACCGACATAAAATCGCTGTCGGAAAAAGTTACACCGCTACAGCTTCCGCCTATTGCCTGTTTGATAGAGATTTTGTATGACAAATCAGGATCCACCGTCCCCGTAAAACTATTGAAAGCCACATCATGACCGGGGTCAGGAACAGGAAGGGTGGCGGATTCAAACATTCCGTTGCTTCCGTTTCCTCCCCCTCCGGGACCTCCCTCAATTATTTTTAACTCCGCCCCGGCATCCCCAGTTGAAATATACGAATAAGCATGCTGATCTTTCTGAAGAATTGATGAGACTGCATACACACCCGTATCTATATTCAAAAAGTCTGTTCCTTCGGCATGATTGGGACAAAAAGAAACCTGATCGTCTGCAACACTAAAAACCTGGTATTCGTTACCCCCATATCCGACTAGTATTGCTCTGTTGTCCGTAACGATGGCGGTACTATAAGGATCCATCTCACCTGTATCGTATGTTCCCCCATTTGTTATAACGATGGGGTTAACCGGATCGGTAATATTAATAATGAAAAACTCTGGCTTTGCAGTATTCACCGCGGTTGCTAGGTAGGCACGGGTTGCCGACGCATTAATAAAAATGTCGCGCCCCGCACTTGCATCAACGTCTACATTCTTAACATCATCATTGGTCAAATTTGCAGGATGCGAATGGACATCAATAATTTTAAGCTCTCCAGCCGGGTCCGGGTTAGCCACATAAGCATAGAGGCTACTGGGGTCAACTACTACTTTTGCTCCGTTTGCTAAAACCAAGCTGCCTGACGGGGTGGCAGTCCTTCTGTCGGCGCTTATCCCAAAAATGTAAAATTTGTCGGTTGTCACCGCGTAGCCGGTATTGCCCACCACAAAAACACTATTTACATTCTTCATTCCGATTGGCTTATATGATCCAATTACCTGATAAGGAGTGGTGGTTATATCCAATATTTCAACACCGCGGCTATCCGTAGCCAAAAATGCGTAGCGATCATCGCCGACTAGATCATTTACTTTAATCTGGGGCGTTCCGTTGTAATCCCCAAGAATCGTGGCCGTCGGAGGACTATTTCCCATTATCTTAATGTTGCTAAATGCGGGGCCCGAGGAATTTGCCCCTGTTCCTGCCAAAATCCTGTTTCCGTCTAGAGAATCGGCAGTTTCAAAGGCTCGAAGCGAGGTTGGATGTCCCTGACGGTTAAGATCAATGTTTGTCAGAGCTAGAGCGGGCCTGCACCAATCTCCAAAGCCTTGTCCTTGGGGTAGAACCGTCCCCGAATCTGTCAGGGAAGTGTTTCTCCATCTGGCCAAATATATGACCGCTTCAGTGCTTGAGGGAAAAATGTCTCCCCAGCTAATCGTAACAGTAACTTTTTTAAGAGATGGGTCGGGAGGAGTTATGTCTGAAATCACGATGCTTCTTGTAAAATCTCCCACTGTTTCGCTTCCCTCCACAAGGCTCCATTCATTTGCCCCCTGAACCCAATGGTAGGGAACGTCCATTGTAACTGTCGGGCTTGTAATTCTGTCCCAGCCGATATCCCTGACACTTCTGACCGCTTCCTCCCCTTCCCGAAGTAGGCCAACTGCCAAAATTCTTTGCTCCTGGCCGACTCTGCCGCTTCGCGCGGCAATTAACCCGGTAAGAAGCGCAGGGAGCAGGATTCCTGCCAACCCAAAAGCAATCAAAAGTTCCACTATGATTTGGCCTCTACTATTGGTATGTTGCCCCATATTTATTTATTTTTATTTCTTGGATTTGGTTTATCTGGTCATTAACTATCGAGAATATAACAGGGACTGTCTCCCCGTTCCCTGTAGAAAAAGTAATATCTTCTCCCGAGTTGGTAAAACTAAGTCCGGGGTCCAATTCCACCGCATAATAATCGGTTCCGCCCACATAGCTTGACCCGGCAAAAAGAATATAGCTTGTATTTTCGAAGTGGATGCCATACGGCTTTGATCCTATCGGCGTCTCTGCCGAATCATAGCCCACCATAGCCTTGGTTTGCTGGCTGCGCAGGTCTGAGATTAGCCTGTTATAGCTTGTGCTTTGGGAGGCGGAGGAAGGGAGCCTGGTTAAATTAATTGTCGTAAGAGCAAAAAGTACCGTAAGAATTCCTATGGAAACCAAAAGCTCCACTACAGTAAACCCCCACATCAAAAATTTCTTCTCAGTTTTGTCCTCGCACACAGAGCTTTTTGGTGTAGGGGTAAAGCCCTTTTTTTTCATTAGTGAACGGTTCCCACCTGGCTGATCAGGGAATAAATGGGTGCAATTATCGCTATCATCATCGCCCCAACACATACCCCGACGACAACAAGCATAATCGGTTCCAAAAGAGCTGTTAAGGTTTTTAATCTGTTTGTGACTTCATAGTCAAAATATTCAGCTATCTCACTAAGGGACTTATCAAGCGTTCCGGTTTTTTCTCCGGTTTCCACAAGCTTTATCATGATTATCGGAAAATAGCCTTTTCCGCTTCTTAGGCCTTCCGAAAAGGTTTTCCCTCCAAGAATCATATTCTTAGAAGCTTCTATGACTTTTCTGGTTTGACGTCGCATGGCGATATCTTCGGTTAATTCCAAAGCAGCAACTATTGATATACCGGAATTTAAAAGAAGATAAAGGCTTCTGGTAAGTTGGGTTACGTCAATGAGTTTGATGAGATCGCTGACGAGTGGAAGCGAATAAAACATATTTAGAATCAGAGACCTCTTTTGGGTAAATAAATATATTAGGATAAGCACAATTATTCCCACGGCAAAAAGGAGAGGGATAGTATTTTTTACCATAAGATCAGAAATAAATATCAGTATCTTGGTCGGAAGCGGAAGTGTAACTTTAAGGCTTTTAAATACCATGGCAACTTTTGGAATAACAAAAATTAAATTGATAAAAAGAATAATAATAAAAACGGAAACTATAAATATCGGATAAAGAAGAGATGACTTTATTTTGTCACTAAATTCATTCTGCTTTCGCAGGTTTTCTCTAAGATCTTTTAATATCACGTCTAAGGTTCCCGCCGTTTCCGAAGCTCTTACTACGTTAACGGTAACTTTATCAAAAACGTTGGGAAACCGGGCCAGGGTGTAATTCACTTGGTGCCCTTGGGTCAGGTCGTCCCGAAGTGTATCAAGTATTTTTTTCTGATTTCCCTTGGCATCCTCTATGAGATTGCTTACGGCATCGAGAATCGGGATTCCGGCCGAAAGCATCGTGCTAAGATTGCTGATTAAGGCAATCTTTTCGCTCGCTGAAAGTCTTATTCCTTTGTTTTTATCAGGCGTGGCGTTTTCCGGCATATTATTGCAGAGTTTCAACTTTTGTTACCCTTATTATTTCTTCGATTGTTGTCATCCCCGAGGCAATTTTCTCAAGTCCGTCATCAAGCATTGTTTTCATCCCCTCTTTTATCGCTGCCTGAGCGATCACATCAGAGTCAACCCGCTCCGAAATTAGTTTCCTGATTCCCTTTGTTATCTCCAACACTTCAAAAAGCCCGACACGGCCAAGGTACCCGGTTTGTCTACAAATTTTACACCCTTTTCCTTTATGAATGGCAACTTCGTCCTTGCTGCCAAAGTACTTTTGAACGAGCAATTCCGGAAAATGCTTACTAAGTTCGGTAACCGGTATTCTTTCTTCGACTTTACAGGCTGAACAAATCTGTCTGACAAGCCGTTGGGCAATTATTATATTTACCGTTGAGGCCACTAAAAATGGCTCGACCTTCATATCGGTCAAACGCGGGATTGCCGTTGCCGCATCATTTGTGTGAAGAGTTGACAATACCAGATGCCCGGTAAGGGCAGCGTTAACCGCGATACCTGCGGTTTCACTGTCTCTGATTTCTCCAACAAATATGACGTTCGGATCTTGTCTCAAAATCGAGCGCAGCCCGTTGGCGAATGTCAAATTAGTCTTGGCATTCACCTGAACCTGATTTGCTCCCTGAATTCTATACTCTACCGGGTCCTCAATAGTCATGATATTTTTCTCTCGGGTGTTTAAAATTTTCAGGATTGCATAAATTGAGGTAGTTTTACCGCTTCCGGTTGGGCCAGTAGAAAGGATCATTCCGTAAGTTTTATTAAATGCTTTGGTTACTTTTTGCAAATCAGCCGGGTTCATGCCCAGGTCACTTAATGTGTATTCCCTGGCGTGTCCCGAAAGTAGCCGCAAAACCGCTTTTTCGCCTTCGGTAATCGGAATTATCGAAACACGGATGTCCAAATTTTCCTCTTCCAATTTTTCCGTCATTTTCCCGTCCTGCGCGCTTAAGTGCTCATCAGTCCTGAGATTTGATAAAACTTTAATTCTACTGATTATCCGCTCGTGAATCTCGCGAGGAACCCGAAGCACATCCTGTAAAACTCCGTCAATGCGAAACCGGATCAGGGAAGTTTTTTCTTCCGGTTCTATATGGATATCGCTGGCTCTATCCTGATAGGCGGCATTGATCAGGACGTCAACCACTTTGATTATCGGCAAATCCCCTTGATAAAGTGTTGCCTGTTTAACGTATTCTTTCAAAAGTTCATCAATTGTTTTTTGGAGTGCTTTTTTATAAAGCTGGATAGTCCCTTCAACATCGCTGGCACTGGCGTAGTAAGGGGTTACCTTCATCCCGGTTTTTTTGGAAACCAGAGCCAGAATAGTCTGGTTTGAAGGATCGTTTAGGGCTACCTTTACTCCGCTTCCGTCTTTTGCAAAAACAATAGCCTTTTGTTTTCTGGCTACTTTCTCGGGAATTATATGAGCAACGCTCTCAGGGATAGAAACTTTGGAAAGAGATATGACTGGGACTTTGTAATAATCAGCAATAACGGTCGAAATTTGATCTTCGGTAATTACACCGCTTTCAACAAGGGATGCCAAAAGACTTGGAGATTTGGTACTTGCCGCATAATTCTCAGCTTTGGCAATCGTACTTTCATCAAGTAAAAGCAATCCACTTTTTTTGACCAAACCAATTATCTGACTTTCAGTCAGGGGCATATTTCATTGTAACATCAAAAAGAAGATCGGTTCATCCACCACTTCGTCTCATTCGTCTATTTCCAAGGGTCCTCAAGGTCCAATGTACCACTCAAATCCTGAAATATTTTTTCTGCCCGAGAGAAAATCCGCCAACTCCGGATGTCCATTCAGTCTGGAATTTTGCCTCCCGTCATTAATATTGATATAGACCGGTGTCGAGGCGGATCCCAAATAATATACGGAGGGGCCAATTTTAGGCAGATTGAAGCCCGAATATGGTCCGTTTAATATCGCAGCAACTCTGTCGTCAATTATTGCTACAGACGTATATTGCCTCATTGTGTCAACTATCCCCATGTAGGCTTTGATTAATCCGATTGCTATTCTGTTGTCTTTTCTATGACTCATCGAATTTGCAAACTGAGACAATTCGTATGAGGCGCCCAATACGTGCTGCTTCCATGCTCCGTCAATCAATATTTTCGGTTCATTATTAATAGGTAGTCCTATACAATTCGGGATATTAGGAATTAAACGGAGGGATCCAACAACATCACATCCAATTTTTGCCACCAACGGAATGGAATACTGTTCATATTCATCAACATAAAGACCCTGCTCATTCAAATCTGTGGGCAAAATGTAGCTTATTTTGGGATCAAGGTATCTTTCAGTAACAACCTTTAGTCTTCCTTCCTTGTCTTGTTCCGTCTTGGCAATCCCCATTGAAATAAAGTTAGGATCCAAACACTCCTTCACACCAAATAGATTCACTAATCTGTCTGGTTCAGCTTCTTTTTCAATTAGATACATATTTTATGCGCTAACCATTTCTGTTAAGTATATTCTAATGGGTTTTGGGGATGTTTTCACAGGATTTCCCAAAATTATTTCTTTGACAGCCAAGGCCTGGGCTGTACCCAAAAGTTGACTTGCAATATCCGACTGGGCAATGTGTTCAATTTGTCCATTTAAAATGTTCTGAATCATATTTATGGTTCTGATGTCATGGGGCAGCGCCTTAAAAACATCATTGATATTGGCTTCTGAAGCAAAAAAGCTATCTCCGTAAAAGCTTAAGGCATCATCCTTGGTAGCAAATGTGCATTCTTGTTTCCCTATTATAAACTGAGCCGCAATAGCAAGAGGATTAAAATTATCAAAATCTTCCGATGTGATATCTGGCGGTAACCCAAGAAATTGTGTATAGGATGTTATGTCTTTTTCGTGGTAATTGAAAACGTACATTATAATATTGTCACCGAGATCGAGACCTGTGACTAAAGGTTTGCGGTGTTTCTCGCACGCCTGGTGAAGCGCGAAAGTAATTTGGGGCTGCGAGATATCAACCATTTCGATAACCACATCTGAGTCGATAACAAGCCGGTCGACATTCCCAAGAGTTATCCCCTCTTCGACCTTGCTGAGGTTCACCTCCGGATTTATATTTTTTACAATAGACCCCAAGGCGTAAATCTTTGCCGTTCCTTCCTGAGCATCAGCGAAGAGGTACGGAGGGCGTCCGATATTACGCCACTCTACCTTGTCCGGATCTGCCAAAGTGATTTTGCCGAAATTCTTTGTCCCTACTCCAATACGGGCAAGGTGAAGAGCAACGGGGCCACCCGCACCGCATCCGGCAATCAAAATTCGGGATTGCTGCAATTTGGTGAGCTCCACATCCTCAATCAATCCCTCAAAGTTTTTGTATCTTTCTATCTCAGTCATTTTCTTTCTCGGCTGGTGCCATTATAATTGAATGGTAAGAAATGTACTACAAATACCTGCTCATTCTCGTTTTTATACTTAATGTTCTACTTGGCATATTTGTACTACTTCGCGACCACAAAAATCAAATCAACGTATCTTTTTCTTTATTTGTACTAAGTGTCGCAGGTTGGCTATCTATAAATTTTTTGTCTAATCAATTTACGGACTATCCACGAGCATTCATATTCAACAAGTTGATTTTTTTGGAATCTCCCTATATTAGCTTTGCTTTAATTTATTTCTCCCTCGTATTTCCCTATTCGTCCTTTGACATAAAGATCAAGCACCTAATTCTGCTAATTATCCCCGTATTTATTTCCAATATATTCACCATGCTCAATCTGACAATAACTGGGGTTAATGTTGTGCCCGGGGGGGTTACGGAAGTTACATTCGGTCCCGCAGTTGCGATTTGGGGATTTCAATTTGTTGCGTATATACTGGTTTCTCTATTCCTCCTCGGGAAAAAATATACTATAACAAAAGGCCATCAGCACACTCAAATGCAGTATGTTTTTTTGGGAATTGCCCTTTTGGCCATTTTAGGAACTGTTACCAACTTTGCCATTCCCCTTCTTTACAATAATTTCGACGCCAGCAACTATGGACCCTTCTTGAGCTTATTTGTTCTCGGATTTACAGCTTATGCCATTTTGAAACATAATCTGTTACATATTAAGGTCATAGCAACAGAAGCGGTGGTTGTATTGCTTCTGATAATCCTATTCACAAAACTTTTTATCTACCAATCTACAGGAGAGCTGATCCTGGATACTATAATTATGGGTCTGGTGTCCATCTTTGGAGCGCTCCTTATAAAAAGTGTTTTGGAGGAGATTAAACAAAAGGAAAATCTGGCTTCGTTGAATATTAAACTCCAGGAAATGGATGATCAAAAAGACGAGTTTATTTCAATGGCTTCCCATGAATTAAGGAAAATATTGACGTTGCTGTTTCCTCTAATGAGCATGCCATAAACCTTGTTAATGACATGCTTGATGTCTCAAGAATTGAAATGGGGCGAATAAAAGTGGATTTAGAAAAAATCGATCTTGTCCAAATAGCCAGAGAAATCTATGAGGATTATCTCCTGCAAGCCAAGGACGAAAATATAAACCTGGTCAGTCATGGTATTGAAAAGAACAAAAAGGTTATCGTAAATGCCGATAAGGAAAGACTTGTTCAGGTATTTTCCAATCTAATCGGAAACGCACTTAAATTCACACCCAAGGGAGGGCAAATAACTATAACTCTTAAAACCGACGAAAAAGATGCCGAAGTCACAGTTCAGGACACAGGAATCGGCATAAAAGAAAATGATATACCTAAACTTTTTGCAAAGTTCGTACGACTCAACGATTCACATATTTCTGTTCCCAGCACGATGGGTACAGGTCTGGGTCTTTATATTAGTAAAAAACTGTTAGCGCTTTTTGGAGGAAAAATTTGGGTAGAAAGTAAATATGGGAAAGGTTCTAAATTCATCTTTACCTTACCCGCAATTGAGGCGTCATAGTATAATTGAGAAATGGCAAAGATCTTGATCGTCGAGGACGATAAAGGCACACGCGATATATACTCGTCGGTTCTCGGGCAAGCGGGATATGAAGTTGATGTTGCCGAGAACGGAGAAGCGGGTTTAGCGAAAGCTAAAGAGGGTGGCTATGACTTAATTCTTTTGGACGTGATGCTTCCTAAAATGGATGGTATAGCCCTTCTTGGCGAGCTCAAAAAGACTCCTCCCAAAGCAGGAAACAAAAATATATTTCTCTTGACAAACTTGTCTCATGACCCGATTCTCAAAGAGGCTATAAGTCTTGGTGCTAGGGACGTAATCCTTAAAACTGACATTAACCCGGGAAAGCTGACCGAAAAAGTTAAGAAAATATTAGCAGCCTGAAAATCAATCTTCTATTTGAGAGCGGCGTCAACTGTGGGTTTTATATCGGTGTAGCTATATGCGCCGGCAAAATTGGTTGAATTAACGAAGAAATCCGGGGTTCCCTGGAAACCCAAGGATCTTGCTATCTCTACATCAGATGTTAACCTTTTATCATATTTTCCGCTATCAAGACACTCTTTTAAGAAAACCGGATCAACTGCACTCTTAAGGAAGGTAGCCATATCCCCCGACTTCGTCTTGTCGTTCTTGATTGTGTTGTTCATAAAATCGTATCCGCTGGCGGTCATCAATAGGTCCATGACTGCCCAGAATTTTCCTTTTTCATTAGCACAATAAAGAGACTTTGTTCCCATCTCCCCGTTTCCGTGACCCGGGGAATAAATCCAGATAAAAGAAGCCTTCCCTGCGTCAACCAACTTCCGCATCTCGGCGACAGGAGGAACGTATGTACCGCCATCCTTGACCAATTTAAATTGTGCCCCGGCCTGGGAATTCAATGTGGGATTCAAACCCTCAGCGATTTGGCAATAAGGGCAAGACGGATCGGAAATTTCAACAAAGATAACCTTGCTCGAACTGTCTCCAAACTTAACAAGATCCTTATCAAACAAGCCCTTAATAGTATCCAGAGATACGTTGGGCGCGGACGGTGCAGCTGCCGGTTGGGCAGCCGTGTCCGGTGCTGCTCCGTTTTCTTCAAGGTTTTTTACTCTCTGCCAAAGACTGCCTGAGAAAAAAGAAAGCCCGATTGCAAGGAGTATGAGCACAGGAATACCAAACTGCTGGAGATTTTTGAAGGATTTTAGCTTTAAACGCATGTGTCTATTCTGCACAGAAAAAGTTTATTTGTCAACCCTCCTCTTCCAGATATTTCAAAGCCTCCATGGCAGCAATACACCCCATCCCGGCAGAAACCACGGCTTGTTTATATCTTTTGTCTACAACGTCTCCTGCGGCAAACACACCCTTAACGGATGTGCCGCAATGGTCTGTCTTATATTCTATATACCCTTTTTCATCTCTTTCCAACTTTCCGGCAAAAATATCGCTATCGGGTTTATGCCCTATTGCCACAAAAAGACCATCAACGATTAGTTCTGATGTTTGCCCTGTTTTATTGTTTTTCAAAATCAGTTTCTCTAATTTTCCGCTACCCACCGCCTCTTCTACTTCGGTATTCCACAAAATCTTTATTTTTGGATCAGATTTAACCTTTTCCTGCATCGCAGCGGAGGCCCTGAATTCCTCGCGTCTGTGGATTATCGTCACTTCCGATGCGTATTTTGTTAACACTGAGGCTTCCTCCATGGCAGAGTCTCCCCCTCCCACAACCGCAACCGTCTTGTCCTTAAAAAACGGTGCGTCGCAGGGGGCGCATGAAGAAACCCCCTTCCCGATCAGTTCTCTGACCCCCGGAGCCGTGAGCCACGCGGTCAATGCTCCTGTTGTAATAATAATTGACCGGCTTTGATAGGTCTTTCCTCCCGCCGTAATTTCAAACGGTTTTTTTGTTAAATCTACCGATTCAACACTAACTTCTTGGAACTGTGCTCCAAACCTTTGCGCCTGAATCCGCATATCCTCCATTAATTTTGGTCCCAGTACACCTTCGGGAAAGCCGGGAAAATTATCAACTGTCGTTGTTAGCATCAACTGCCCTCCCCAAACTTCGCCGCCAAGAATTAAGGTAGAGGCTGCGCCTCGGGTGGTATAAATGGCAGCTGTAAACCCGGCAGGACCAGAACCAATGATAATAGTGTCCCAAGGGCCTTCGGGACTGGTCGGTTTTGGAGCGAAAATCTGAGTGTCCATGATTGTATTTTTAACAAAGACGAAAGAATTCTGACAAAGTCAGAACTCTTTCACCTCACTTTCTTTAACTAACTAAACTGCAGCAGGTGGAGTGCCGGTAGGCGGCATTCCGGTTCCTGCATCTCCTGTTCCCTCAGCCGGCACAACGGGCGGGGCTACTGGCTGCTCTTCAGGAGCCTGCTGAGGCTCGGGGATAGGAGTCATTGTCGGTTCTTCTGGTACCTCTACCGGTTCTACCGGAGGGGTGGTAACTGGTGCCGGAGGTGTCGGTACACCCACATTGGAATCGGCTACCGGGACAGTTGGGTTGACTGGGTTTTGTGTTGGATCCATTAACTAGTCACCCCCTTTTTCATTAATTGCTCAAAAGCTTCTTTTCCTGAAAAACCAACCTGACGCCCTATCTCCTTGCCACCCTTAAAAAGAATGGTTGTGGGAATAGACATAACGCCGTACTTCTGGGGCGAAGCAGGGTTTTCATCAATATTTAATTTTACAACAAGCACTTTATCTTTGTAAGTCTCGGAGAGCTCCTCCAAAACCGGTGCCGCCATCCTGCATGGCCCGCACCATGCGGCCCAAAAATCCACAAGGACCGGCAGCTTATTGCCAAGAACCTGTGTATCAAAATCTTTATCCGTAATATTTCCCGCTGACATAAATTGTCTTCGACGTAATTTACCTACGCCATAGCGCTCTCACTATACCTAAGCACTAGCCCTCACGTCAAGATCTAATAAAGAGCAGAATATTATATTTTGATCGTCCTTAGTCTTAGTGAATTACCCACAACCGAAATTGAGGAGGCAGCCATAGCCCCTGCCGCCAGCATGGGATTAAGAAAACCTAAAACAGCAACGGGAATGAGGACAATGTTGTATCCAAATGCCCAGAAAAGATTCTGTCGTATTACATTCATCGTTTTTTCAGACAGGTTGATGGCTGAGGAAACACTACCTATATTTTTATTAAGAAGGGTAATTCCAGCAGACTCTATCGCGACATCCGTTCCGCTTCCCATTGCAATGCCGACATCGGCAGAGGCCAAGGCGGGCGCATCATTGATTCCGTCTCCCACAAACGCGACAGAATCGAATTCTTTTACTTTCTCGGCTTTTTCACCCGGCATCACTTCGCTCAAGACATTTTTAATGTGAGCTTCTTTTGCGATTTTTTCCGCACTCAATCGATTGTCTCCTGTGACCATCCAAACGCTTATTTTCTTTCTATTTAAACCATCTACGACTTCGGCGGCATTCGGTTTTAAACTGTCCTCGATTTGAAACTCTGCCAAAAGTTTCTTACCCTCAAAAAGCGATACCCCCGGCCTGCCCAGATAATATTTCATACCGTCTACCATTCCTTCAATGCCTTTGCCCTCAATCGCTCTAAACCCTTTGACTCGGCCGAGGGTTATGTTTTTCTCTTTCGCGGCACGGAGAATAGCCTCCCCGATCGGGTGTTCAGAATAGGACTCCAAGGATGCTGCGATCCGTAAATATTTCTTACTAACTGGATTGGTCAGGACAGGTTTTCCCAAAGTCAGTGTTCCCGTCTTGTCAAAGATAATCGTTTTGATTTTATTCAAAAGCTCAAGACTTTGAGCATCTTTAACCAAAATTCCACTTTTCGCTCCCCTTCCTACAGCAACCATGATCGCGGTGGGGGTGGCAAGTCCCATCGCACACGGGCAGGCGATAATCAAGACCGCTATGGCATTTGTTAATCCAAAAACAAAAAAAGTAATGAGCGCAATAACAAGAACCGCCGGAACAAAATATGAAGAAACACTATCCGCAAACCTTTGGACATCGGCTCGGCTTCCTTGAGCCTCAGTCACCATTTTGACAATCTGTGAAAGCATTGTATCTTTACCGATTTTTGTAACTTCAAAAACCAGGCTCCCGTTTTTGTTAATTGTGGCCCCGGTAACTATGTCCCCTTTTTCTTTTTTGATCGGCATCGGCTCACCCGTTAGCATTGATTCGTCAACGTAACTGGCGCCTTCAACAACTACCCCGTCGGTTGCGATGCTTTCTCCAGGCCGCACTTTAACCAAATCCCCTACGGAAAGTTCATTTATCGGTATTTCAACATACTCACCCCCCTGTAAAACGGATGCCGTTTTGGGAGTTAAACCCAACAGCTTTTTAATAGCGTCGGATGTGTGCGATTTTGCTTTAGCCTCCAAAAACCTCCCTAGAAGAATCAGGGCAATAATCACGGACGAGGTGTCAAAATATGAGGGCCCGCCGGCGACAAAAGTATAAATAGAATAAAAATAGGCGGCTGAAGTCCCGATGGCAACAAGGGTGTCCATACTGGTTGATCTATTTCTGATTCCACTCCATGTAGCCAAATAAAATTCACCGCCCGCCCAAAACTGGACAATTGTGGCAAAAAGTAATACCAGATATTTGAATAGTTCCGGAAGAGCGATAAATCCGCTGGCCATAACAAACCCGGCCAATATCAATGAGGCCGTCACTTTAACTTTCAAATCCGCGAGTTTTTTCTTTTTTTCTTCTTCAATATTCTTGCCGACTTTATATCCAAGACTTTCAATGGCTTCTTCGATGGCGCCCTCTTTAATTTTTCCGTCGCGTAACTCCAGGTATGCCGTTTCATTTCCGTAATTCACACTGGACGAAACTACTCCCGAAACCTTCGAAAGTTTTTTCTCTATTAATTTTGCGCAGGAAGCGCAGTGCATTCCGATAACGGGAAAGGATTTTTTCTGTATCATCTTTTTTTAAGTACCTGCATTACCTCCCCTATTGCCTCTTTGCTGTCTCCTTTTTTAATCGAATCGGAAACGCAAGTTTCCAGATGATTTTTCAAGACTTCATTATCTGCTTTTTTTAACGCGGCCTGAACCGCTAAAGATTGATGTACGATGTCTATGCAGTATTCGCCACTTCCAAGCATTGATATCACTTTATCCAAATGGCCTCTGGCTATTTGGTATCTATGTAGAATACCTTTTTTGGTATTGTTATTAGGCATTTGCGTTTTGGTATCCCCCCGGGGGGGATTGACAATAGTATAAATTAGCTTTATCCTAAATGTCAAGATGGCTAACTACTGGCTAGCATTTATCACAGGACTTACGACCGGCGGAATTTCCTGCTTTGCGGTTCAGGGAGGGCTTTTAACCTCCGCATTGGCAACAGAGGAAGAAATAAAAATTTCAAAAAGCCTTAGAGCCCGCGCTCTGGTTGCCTTTTTGATTTCAAAATTAATTGCCTATACCCTACTTGGATTTGTTTTGGGATTTGTTGGAAAAGGCCTTATTGTCACACCCAAAGTCCAAGGATGGCTACAAATACTAATAGGTGTTTTTATGCTTCTTACTGCGGCGAATCTTGCCAATCTTCACCCCTTTTTCCGACATTTCGTGATTACCCCCCCAAAATTTATATTCAAAATTTTACGAAACCAAACAAGAGTAAAGTCGTTTTTTACTCCGATTTTCTTGGGAGCACTAACAATATTTATTCCCTGTGGAGTGACTCAGGCAATGATGCTTTTAGCCGTTTCCGCTTCCAACCCTGCCGTCTCCGCGTCAATTCTTTTTGCCTTCATTTTAGGAACAATTCCGGTTTTCTTTGTGATCGGGATGGCGGCTAACGAACTTCTCAAACGCAAGAGCCTCACAATTTTGGCGGCTTTGGTTGTAGCAATCTTGGGAATTATTTCCATAAATAGCGGCCAGGTACTACGCGGGTCCGCTCACACGATTCAAAATTACTGGAAAGTCTCTTTCGCAACTGAAAGGCAGGGCAGACTCGCCCCGATTAACTCCGGAGTCCAGGAGGTTACAATTGACGTCTTATCGCGTGGCTATAAGACAGATGTAACTACCCTCAAACTGGGGGTACCGGTAAAACTAACCCTCGTCACAAACGGCGTAACAAGTTGTGCAAGGGCTTTTACAATTCCTGACTACAATCTTTTTAAATTGCTTCCCCAGACCGGAACCGAAGTAATAGAATTTACCCCAGAAAAGACTGGGCTTCTGATTTTTACTTGCAGTATGGGTATGTACAGCGGATCGTTTAACGTAATTGAATAAGCAAAGCTTTTAAGAATATCATGAAAAAAACATACAAAATCAAAGGAATGGACTGTCCAAGTTGTGCTTCGTTGCTGGAGCTAGATCTGGAGGACGCTGGCGTAAAGGCTAAGTGTTCCTACTCAAAATCAACCGTGGAGGTTGAAGAAGATGGAAATTTTGTTAATATTAAAAAGGTCGTCGAAAAATCCGGCTACAGTATTACCCAGTAATGTGTCCAGTTTGCACGGTTACCGTTATTGCAGGCCTCGGAATATCCCGGTTATTGGGAATTGATGATTTGATTACCGCAATTTGGATTGGCGGGCTAATTTTGTCACTCTCCTTTATTACGATTGACTGGATTAAGAAGAAGTGGCCAAAGTTAAAATTGAAGTACTACTATTTTCCGACCTTTATTTTGATGTATTTATTTGTGTTCATTCCATTTAAATTAAATGGCACAATTGGCATTGTCCGTAACACCATGTGGGGCGTGGACAAAATTATTTTAGGAATAATAATCGGCTCGGCTGCCCTACTTCTAGGGGTCCTGACAGATAAGTATCAGAGGGTGAAATTCAAAAAAATCTTTTTTCCGTTCCAAAAAGTATTCTTTCCCGTTCTGGCATTAATCATAACAAGCCTGATTTTTTACCTTATTACTGCTGGGTGAGCGCATGACCAGCGGTTGATAGCATAACCGAAACGCCTTAGAATATACACATGGTTAAGAATTACAAGGATCTTGTTAAGAAAGTTGAAGGTGTCACCAAAACTGGCAAGGTTGATTTATCTTCCAGTGAAGACCTCTCTATAGCCATCATGAATCTGATTTCGATTGAAGAACATTTGTTTTTTACCGCCCAAAAAACCGAAAAGCCTCAGTATCTGGATATTCTAAATGAAGTCCGGGGAATGAGAACAGGACTACTTAGAAAGATCATCAAAGATTATGAAGGCGAAGTCTGGTGTATTAGTAAACATTTGCTTGCCGCCTCGATGCGCCTGATGGAAGTCGGAACAAAAGAAGAAAAGAAGGGAAACAGAAAAGAGGCTTGGGAACTGTTTCAAAAATCTTTCAGGCTTTATTCCCTTTTCTGGGCAATAAATCTTAAGGTGGTCGATATCGGAGACGTCCCGATGGATAACGGGGATATCAACTTTATCGGTGAGAAGGAAGTTAAACTCAAAGGGACCTCTTCTCCCCTAGACAAACTCACCGAGATTTTCAAAAAAGCAGTGGATTGCTGCAAAGAATAGACTACGCTCGTCCCCTAAGCATCATGGCGTCTATTATCCTTTTGACGGAAAGGTAATTTGCCGCGCGCCTGTAGGAAATCCTTTTTTCTTTAACAATTTTGTCAATATCGGTAAATGCCTTTGTGATTGTCTTTTTCAATTCTTCGTTTACTCTTTCTTTAGTCCAATAATATCCGCTAAGGTTCTGTACCCACTCAAAGTAGCTTACGGTTACGCCCCCGGAGTTGCTCAAAATATCAGGAATTACATCTATTCCCTTTTCGTGGAGATACCTGTCCGCTTCGCTTGTTGTCGGGCCGTTGGCCATTTCAAATACAACCTTTGCAGAAATATCTTCTACATTGTCTTTTGTAATAGAATTTTCTAGTGCAGCAGGAACTAAAACTGTCACGGGGAGTCCTAGAAGTTCGGCATTGGTAATTAGTTTAGTTCCGGCTTTCAATGGATAGTTTTTAAAAGAACCACCCTTTTGTTTAAACAAACTTAAGGTGTTAATTTCCAATCCTTTAGGATTGTAAATTCCACTCGAAGAATCAGAAACCGCTACAACCCTAAAGCCATTTTCTTTTGCAATCTTTGCAAAATAGTACCCCACGTTACCAAAGCCCTGTATTGCTATCGTTACTTTTGAAGCGTTAATTTTTAATTTTAAATTCCGTCTTAGATATGCCTCCAAAACGAAAACCCCACCCTGCCCCGTAGCCTCGGTGCGACCGAGAGAGCCTCCAAGCTCCAGTGGCTTCCCTGTAAAAGTGGCCGGAGCCTGGACTCCGACCTTTTTCTCGTATGCTTCGAGCATCCAAGACATAATGACTCCGTCTGTATTGACATCCGGCGCCGGAACGTCCTTCCAGGGACCTATATAAGGCGTAACAAACTTTGCGTATTCGGTAGAAAGGTCTTTAAGCTCCTCTTTTGTCAACTTTGAGGGATCGACCATAACTCCCCCCTTTCCTCCGCCATAAGGAATGCCAGTAACGGCACATTTAAGACTCATCAAAGTTGCCAGGGCCTGAACTTCATCTTTACTGACGTTCCGGTGAAACCTTATTCCCCCCTTAAAAGGTCCTCTGGCATCATTGTGCTGGATCCTAAAGGCATTAAACTCTCTTTTCTTGCCATCTTTATCTTTGATGGAGATCTTTCTCTCGATAAATCTTTGGGGAGTCAAAAGTTCATTAATGGCTTTTTTAAATCTTTTTTTGTCGGGATAGTCGTCAGCCAAAATCGGAGAAACGTCCTTGATCTGACTAAGCGCCGCCTTAAGCATCGTATTCATACAAGGTAGTATTATATTACAAATTTTAACTATTACTGAGGATTACATAAAAAGTCCCATCATCACCACAAGAAGCATGCCTATCACCCAGCAAATCTTTAATTTACCCGGGTCCAGATCAATAGGAAGAAATTTTGTCCAATTATTCAGACTCCCCATTTCTGAAATATCAACCAGCTGGTCTACCGAAAGATGCAGGGCAAAAGAGAGCACTAAGCCCCTTCCGAAAAGAGAAGAGGAAGAACTCATTATCCAAAAAGTAAGAACCAAAAATATTGCCTGGAAGAAAATCGTATGGAAAATTAATCCTTTCCTCTCACTCCTGGTTTCGTAAAGTAGTTCTATTAGCCTTTTGTACTGCTTCTTCTCCCAAAGAAAACCAACCCTTTGGGATGTAAGTTCTTGTGGACCTAAGAAGAGTACGTAAATAAGATGATCCAGGTCGGGCATAAATACTCCGAGAAGCCCCCCTAGCCAAAATGGTAAGTAACTTAAAGACAGAAAATGCCCGGCGATTGAGATTAAGACAAAGAAAGAAAACCAAAAAGAAAGGTGGATGAAAAGCTCACGTCGCATGACAGTAAATTCATTTTAACACTAATCACGACAACCGCACTTCTCCATATCTACATGGAACTCATCAATAAATTTAACTCCTTCACCCAGAAGTCTATTTCTCTGTTCATGGTAGCCCCCAAAGGCATATGAAGGGGCAAGCTTGCCTTCTTTATTTACTACCCTGTGGCAAGGGGTGGCCTCGTCACGATTGGCATGGAGCGCATGTCCCACCCTCCTGGCGTCCTTGGTACCAAGTTTAGAAGCTACCTGTCCATAGGTCATGACCATTCCTTCCGGAATCTTCCTAACCTCACCGTAAACCTGTTCAAAAAAATTACTTTTTTTCATTTTTGGCTTTCGTCTCATTTTTTAGCTGTTGTAGTTTCCACATAAAGAGCCTCCCTTTGCTCCTCGCGTTTTGGGCATCTTTAACAAAACTTCTGGCTTTTTCAAGCAAGATTCTCGGAGTATCTTTGGCCAGCTTCATATAAAGAGATTTGTGATCCAAGTCGCCCAGTTCTTCGGCCAGATCATAAGCATATTTCTGAAACTCCCTACTGATATATTTATCTGAGTCTTCAAGTTTGTATTTACTTAAAACGTCACCTATTGAAGTAAGTGGTTTATTTCTTTGCATATTTTTTCTATAACTCCATCAATGATCTTTCTTTCCTCTTCCGTGAAATCCTGAAGCACATATTCTTCTCCCTGGGTTCTGTCTTCCGATTTTCTATTGTCTACTCCTACCCGGATTCTCCAAAAGTCCTTGGTTCCCAATTCTGCTTCAATTGAATTGATGCCATTATGAACTTTAGGGCCAATCCCATACTGGATTTTATAACTCCCGAGTGGAATGTCCAGATCATCGTGCACGATGTAAAGACCGGTGTTTCGAATATTGTATTTGGTATATTGGGCGAGGACTTTGGTTCCGGACTCGTTCATAAAGACGCCGGACTTTGTAACAACAACTCCCGTGGGTAGTTTGATTTCCTGAAGCTTATCAGCCACCAAAAAACCAGCATTATGCCGGGTATTTTTGTACTTCTCCCCCGGGTTGCCCAACCCTATGATTAATTTCATAACTTAAACCTTTTTTAACAAATCCTTGGCAACCTTTCCCAACACCGGGACTTCCCACTGCTCACCTTGCCACGCTTTGTAGATTAGGATAAGCCAAAGAGCAAAGCTGATTATGCCAATAAGTGCTGATAAAGGAAAAAGAATAATCGTTATTCCGAATATCCACTGCAACACGAATAGGGCAACAAATACCACTGTCGATTGCATCGCATGAAATCTAACAAACGGATCTTTCTCAATGACCAGAAAAATTATTCCTGTAACCGGACCCAAAACATAGGCAAGCGCTCCGGATGTAGTTTTTTTCAAACCTGTTTCTGCCATAAATACTCACCTTCTTCCTATATGCTATCTTTTCACAATAATAGTACCTCGGTCAAGAAGTGATTAACCCTTTTGCATTCCAAAAAGGTCATGGAGTTCCTCAAGGGTTGTCGCATCCTTGGGGCTTTTGTCATCACGAAATTGAATCAGGCGCGGAAATCTTAAGGCTAGCCCGGCCGTATGCTTGGGACTTACGGTTATTTCATCAGCCGCAAGCTCAACCAGAACGCTCGGTGCTACCCAAAAATCAGGATGTAGATCCTTATCTACCTGATATTCCTTTGGTTTTTCCTTTACTTCAATTTTTGTAAGTCTTGATTTTAACTGCCGGAATTGTTCATCTGTCAGGCCGGTCCCGACTTTTGTAACCGTCTTAAAGACATCCCCGTCGGCAACCCCGGCCAAAAATTGGCCCATTCCAAACCCGACCCTTTTACCTTTCCCGGCCGTGTAACCCATCACTATGCAGTCAACAGTATCAGCAAGTCTGCCTTGCCTCCCCTCTTCTTCCTTCATCTTTACCCAATTCCAACCGGTGCGGCCGGAGACATAAAATCCGTTTGCCCTTTTAACCACAACCCCCTCAAGACCAATTTTTAAATATTTCTCATGAAATTTCCTTATTACCTTAGGGTCGCTTGTAACGGTGCTTTCATCAATCCGAAGTAAGGTTCCATTGATCACCACTTTTTCCAGCAGTTTCCTCCTTTGAACGTATGGTGTGTTTATCAGGCTCTTGCCGTCAAAAAGGATCACGTCAAAAACCTGAAATTGGAGTGGAATTTCACCTGCAGTTTTTTCTACATTATGCTTTCTCCTCCTTTGAATTGTTTTTTGAAAATCCAGAAACATTTCGCGCTTGGGGTCTACCCCGATTGCTTCCGTATCAAGAATTACCTCATTGGCATTAATAAATTTACCAATTGCCGACAGTTCAGGAAAAGTCTCCAAGGGAATTGCATTCATGTTTCTTGTAAAAATCCGGAGGAAACCATCTTTTTTGCGGTAGTGGATAAAAATCCTGAGTCCGTCAAATTTAGGCTCGACAGCAACTTCCCCCATTTTTTTGATCATTTCAGTGGTTGAATTAAGGCGTTGTGCAAGCATCGGAACCACCGGCACGCCAACTTGTGGTTTTGCACTTTTCGGGTTTCCGCCTTTAACCAATTTCGCAATATATCCGATATCGGGCCTGATATTAAAGGCTTCCTCAATCTCTTTTTGCGTCTTTGTATCGTGTTCCGCCAAGGCGTCAATTACGGTCTTTTCCGAAAAACCAAGTCTGAGCCTTCCCACCGGAATCCGGGCGGTAAATCGTGCTGAAAGCGGATCGAGGTTTTTGAGCAAGCTCACCATCTTTATAATTTTGCTGTCCTGGCTGCCTTCCCCACTGTCTTTGGCAATTTCTAAAAGTCTTTCATAAACATCGGTAACAGATAGAGCTACACCCGTTGCCTTATATTCTATGCTTAACTCCTGCGCTACCGATCCTATATCTCCGATTTTTTTAAAAAGACTAAGGACGTCCCCCACATCTTTTCCGTAGGCCCTCGCAAGAGTTCGTATCATCATCTTTTCCGCAAGGTTTAAAATGACTCCTTCGTAATTCGGGGCCAAAATTCCCAAAGACAGGTAGACTACTTTGTCTATTTCGTCAGCATCGGCCTTCTTAAAAAGTCCGGATAAAATTCTGGTAATTTCTAGCCGTGAAGAAGTTGCCTCCAGCCTTTCCAAATATACGGCAAATTCCTTAAACTTCATGTCAACTCAGATTATATTGCGTTTTACCCGGAATTGCGAAGCTTTTTAGGTTCCGCCATTTGTTACCAGGTAGCTGGAGAAGAAAAGATATGTGAAGATGACTGCTCCTAGAAACATAAAACCAAAAATCATGGAAATGATTCCGTTCCGTTCCTCATGTACAATCTTACTCACCCCTTCCCCAAGAAGGGTTAGCCCAAAAAGGCTTGGTAGAACCAAGATCATGTACAAAAGTTGCGGATCTAGCGTGCTCATTTATTTGTAATCACATATTTACTTGCCTTGGTGCTTCCCTGTTTTTTAAGAATCCCTTTGTTCAGTAAATCTCTGAGTTCTCTTAATATTGTATCTTCCGAAACCATCGAAAGTACCTTTTTAAGTTCATTCATCCCCCCGGATCCCTGATCAGAAATGTATTCAATCAAACGCATCTGCCTGTCGGTTAAGGCCACCTGCTCTCCAAATTTGACTCTGAGACGGGAATCTACCGAAAGCTTTCTGACTTTGTCTTTTATCTTGGTTAGCTCGGTTGCCACCACACCGGTAAAATATTCCAACCAGGGGGTAACCTCGCGGCTTCCTATATTGGGAGATTGCCTGTCTACCGCGCTTAACGCCTCGTAGTAGGAAGCCGGATCTCCATCAAAATGTTCTTCAAGCGAGAAAAATTTCTTAATATCATACCCCTCGCGCATTAAAATGAGGGAGCAAAAGGCTCTTACGGTTCTGCCGTTGCCTTCCACAAAAGGATGAACCGCCACCAATACATAATGGGCAATCCCCGCCCTTATAACCGCATGGGTCTCGCGGGCCGCACTGTCGTTTAGCCACTCGAAGAAATCATCCAAAAGAAACGGGACTTCGTGGGAAGGGGGCGGCTGAAAAATAATTTTGCCGGTTCCTTCCTCCTTAATTACAACCTCGGTAGTCCTAAAAACACCGATCTTTTCGGGCATGATAATTCTGTCAACAGTGGCCCTATGGATATCCTTAAGCATATCGGGGTCATATCCTCCCCTTTTGACTGCGAGTTCATCGAGTAGCTGCATTACGTTTCGATAGTTAACCACCTCCTGAATGTCACGCGCCCTGGCATAAACTTCCTGACCTTCCAGAATTTTTTTGGTTTGAAATAGAGTCAGATCATTCCCCTCAATATGGGTTCCGTGATGAATCGTGCGAATCTGAGCGTCCGACTGGAATTGCTTAGCAAACGAAGGAACCAAGGGGGCGTTCTCAATAACCTCCTTACTGGCCTCAATTGAGCCAATGTTTTTCAAGACTGCATTGGAGACTATATACTTCGGAGCGTACATGTTTCCTTATATTAACGCACTTTTTGCGGAAAAAACAAGGAGAAACTAATCATCGACCGCACCACCGATGGGCGGCCGTCCCCCGCGGGAGGCTCTTTCCCAATCTCTTTCCATCTTCAGCGCCCTACGGGCATCTTCAATACTCATTGTAACCTTAGCTATTCGTAAAAAATTTTCTCTTGACTCAAGGGGGATCGGTCCGGGAGGCTTGCCTTGGCGTTCCTTCGCTTTTTTTAATTGCTCATCCAGCAAAAGTGTGTCATACCTCTCCCGAACGCCATATGGCGCTTTATTTAGATCCGATTTAAAATATTCCTCCAGAGCTTCCGGTGTTAATTCAGCCCTACTATCCATGGTGACATTTTAACCAGTTAATTCAATTTTTTCCACTTTTTTCAAATTACCGATAAAGTGAGGGTCTGCTGTCGTAATAATAGTTTGCTGATTCTTTGTTAGTCCCATCACGATATCCCGGTGTTTGTGGTCAAGTTCCGAAAAAATATCGTCAAGAAGAAGAGTTGGTTTTTCCCCTGTTTTTTCTTCAATAAAGGCAAGCTCTGCCATTTTTAGCCACAAAATTCCCATTCTCTGCTCCCCACGGCTTCCGTATGCCGCAAGGTCTCTATTTTCCAGTTTGAAAATAAAATCATCCCTATGAGGCCCCACTAAAGTTGTTGCGGCAGCTACTTCTTCCTCTTTGTACTGCTCCAGCCGTCCTTCGCTTATTACCGAACGGTCATAGGCAAGTTGAAAATCCTGGCTATTAACGCCATGCAGTTTATTTATAAATTCGATAAATTCTTCTCTCTTAACCGTAATATAGTCACCATTTTTAATAAGAAGCTGGTTCCAAAAAACAAGCTGGCTGCGGGAGACCCCTTCCTCGCGTATGCGGAAAAGAAGCCTATTTCTTTGCCTGACGCCTTTTTCATAAGAAAGGACGCTTCTTCTATATTCCCTATCAACCTGCGAGATAACAGTATCCAAAAATTTTCTTCTGAGAGACGGTGATTCCGTAACAAGATCCATATCCCATGGGCCAAAAAGAACGGTTTTAAAGTTTCCCGAAAAATCAACCAACCGTTTTGGTAGTCCATTTACCAAAAGTTTCTTCCGCACCACTTTTTCGGGTCTTTGGGTTCCTATATCAATAAGCCCCCGTGTTACTACCGCCTCCAGGACGGTTCCCCCCGAAGATGTTCCCTTAACCCGTGCCAGATCCTTTTCGTAGTTAACCATCTCTTCCTCCACCCTGGCCTTAAAGCTTCTACCTGTCGAGAGAAGAAATACACTCTCCATTATGTTGGTTTTGCCCGATGCGTTGGGCCCCACTATAACAGTTATTTTTGGCGAAAATTCAAAAATATCTTTTATAAAATTCCTAAAACCCAGAACTTTGATTGATTTGATCACGTATGACTTTGAATTAAATACAATTTATCTACCTTTTTCAATATTGACGTCCTGGTATTCTATTTTTGGGGCTTTCAACCAAAGAGATTTTAGCTTTTCCCAGTAAATTTTTTTGTCTGCATGTAAGCCTTCGGAAAAAACGACAACCTCACAATCAAGCTTTTCAACAAAATGCTGGTAGCGTGCCCAGGGAATAATTGTGTCATCTTTAAAGAAGATTATTTTTTTCGGGACTTTTACCTTTTTGAATCTAACCAAAATCGATTCACCTATCAAATTCACTGCTGTGCCGAAAACTGAAAAATAGTAGCTTTTCATCCTGTCTATGGTAAAGGAGGATATATGAGGTAGTTTTAAAATCTTTCTGATGATCTTAGTTGTATTGAATCTCGAATAGATAAAAAGTGCCGGCCTAAGCAAGAAAAACGGAGTAAGAATTTTGTAAATCCTGCGGTTGATCTTCGACAAAATGAATCTCGGTACGGAGTTTAGAAGTATAAGTTCTTTCAACTTACCGGGGTTATTATAAGCGTAATTAACGGCAACAAGTCCGCATGAGGAAAAACCCACGATTGTAAAGTTGTCCAATCCCAATTCTTTAACAAAGCTTTCAACAAAATCCGTGAGCGTGGTAAGGTCGTAGATTTTTTCCGGGTCATGAATCATCGGAAAATCTAGCGCAATTACACGGTAGTTCTTGGACAAACTTCTGCCCAACTTTTGATACATCAGTCCGCTATCGGCATAGCCGGGCAAAAAAAGAAGTGTTTTTAGATTCCCCGCACCGTATTCATAGTAATGGAACTGTTCTTTCAGCTTCATTGAAGGGTTTTCAAAGAAAGTTTTTGCCAAAATCGGGAAGTTCAGAAATGCACCAAGGTTATTTACTCCGTATCTTATTAACGCATTTATAAAACTCTTTCTGATCCCTCTGAAAAAGCCATGATTCCCCGTCATTAAGAAATAATTTATCCTGGTTTTGTCAAAAAAATCCAGGGTGTCCGCGTCCTGAAGGATTTTGGCATAAAGGCTGTGTCCTTTATTCAACTTCTTAAAAGGAAAGCTGTGCGCATGTCTGAAAACCGCATCTACCATAGTTTCTTTCGTCTCGTCCGAAATATCAAATTTTTTCAAAGCCGTGCGAATCATCCGCCGTTCGATTCTGCCTTCAAAAATATATGTGTAGATATTCGGCTTTCTCACGCTGTAGGTAATATCGTGAAGAAGGCAGATTGCGGCAAGCAGGTTTTTATCAATCCTTTCTTCAACACTCAAAAGCTTTGCGATTTTCAGGGCATTATCTTTAACACGGATAATATGATAGTCATTATGACTGACAGATTTGAGGTCAGACATTCTGGAAAGCGCGAATGCCTCAATGGTCTTATAAGTTTGCTCGTTTAGTCCGATATCCATTAGTCCATTATGTCACTTTTGACATTTGGGGCAGAAGTATGTCCCGCGCCCCCCCAAGAAAAACTTTTTGATTATGGCTTTGTGGCATCTTTCGCACGGCTCCCCCTGCCGACCATAAGCTAAAGTATGTTTTTGATATTTTCCTTCGGTGCCGTCAGGTGTTACAAAAGCCAGCTCAGACGCGCCCCCATACTTTATCCCCTCTTTAAGAACGGAGACTATCGCTTCATATAGATCCTTAACAGATTTTTGATTCAGTTCTTTCGCGGGAGTTTTGGGATTTATTTTGGCAAGCCAGAGCGCATCATTGGCATAAATATTCCCCACTCCCCCAATTCTCTCCTGATCAATAAGAACCAATTTGATTGGACGCCCTGACTTGGAAAGTATTTGCTTGAACAGATTCAAAGTTAAAAATTTTCCTGTAAATTTTTTTACGACTGGTGGTTCAGGACCAAGCTTTTTGATGAATGGTTCATTCTCGACGTCCTCGGTTTTTTCAACACGAATCCAGCCGAAACGCCGAATGTCGTTGTAATAAAGTTTTCCATCGTGATCCAGATGGAAAATAACCATCGTGTGTCGACCGGGAACCCCCCCGATTACTTTCGAGGACAGGGGTTTAGGATTTAAAAGATGGGGACCTGTATAAATATACTGCCCGGTGAGTTTGACATGTGTAAGTATCGAATAGCCGTTATCAAGATCGATTACCGAGACTTTTCCAAACCGTCTGGTCTCTGCTATTTTTCCGCCAATAATCTTACCTTCGTCTCCCTGAAAAGTTTTTCGGTTTTTGACTTCAACCGAAACAATTTGATGTCCCTTCAGGAATTTTCCTAATTGTAATTTTATCGCTTCAACTTCGGGTAGTTCAGGCATGTTTATTGATAAACGCAGTCATCTTCTTAATAAATATTTCCTTTGAAAATCTACGGGCGTTTTCTATTAGTGCCTCTTTTCTCCATTTAATTCTTTCGATTTTTTTGATCGCTTCCCCGAGTGAGCTTTCTGATATTTCGTCAACAAGTACACCCGTTACGCCTTCAGTAACAGACTCTCTAAATCCCCCACCGTTAAAGGCAATGACTGGGGTTCCGGCGGCTTGTGACTCAACTACGGTCATTCCAAAATCTTCATCTTTGGCTAGTGCAATTAATCCTTTTGCTCTCCCTAATACTTTATAGAGTTCTGGGTCTTCAAGCCTTCCCAAAAGTTTAATATTTCCACCCGAAAGTTTTCGCAATTTGCTCTCAACATCGGAAAACCCATGTGACTCCCCGACAATTCGGAGTTCGAATTTCATCTTCTTGGCAAGTTTTGAGACTTCCTCCAAACCCTTGGCACCCACCAGCCTGGAAACCATAACAAAATAATTATTTTTTTTAAGATTTGCTGTAATATTTTCAATTTCTTTTACCTCAATCGGTGGGTAAATTACGGTTGAATCTCTTCTGTAAAATTTTTCAATCCTCGCCTGAATATTTTTAGAGTTTGCTATGAAGTAATTTACTTTTTGAGCGGTTTCAAAATCATACATTCTCATAAAATGCCCGACAATCGCCGAATATATTTTTACCGGCCAGTATTTTGTAAAACCAACGGACATTTCATACCCATAAAGCCACCTCGGAGGCGTGTGGCAATAATCAACCACTTTGGTTTTTGGCCCAACCTTAAAACCCCTGGTTATATACCAGCTCGACGAAACTATAACCAGGTCGTATGAAGATAAATCGAAGCTGCCCCAAATTGCAGGGATCAAGAACCTCAAAGGCGAATAAAGATTGCCGATTTTAAGAATCGGCGCAAACTTGCTCTCAATTATTTTTTTATTTTTAAATTGTTTATCAGCAGTAGATCCTTTAACTTTGAACGCGGTATAAATAGGAGCATCGGGAAACATCTCCGAGAGAGTTAAAAGGACTCTCTCTGCTCCCCCAAATTCCTTAAAGTAATCGTGTACTAACGCAATTTTTACCATTTAAAAAAGTGTCGTCTGTTTACGTCCTTCAATTTCTTTGCCAACCTTTTGAATTCTTTCGGTTAGAGTCTTAAAACCGAATTCCTGGAAAAGTTTAATAACGTCAGGATTGTCAATTTTCCAGTTTTCCATGTCTTTGTAATTAACTTCTAAAGGGACATCTCTCACGATAGTAGCCAACCTATGAAATAGTTTTGCATCATCTTTCTTGGCCACCAATTTTTGCCGTATATTTGGCTCTATATCGGTTAAATGAGCATAAATATGATCAATACTGTCATACTTTTCTAAAAGCTTCTCTGCCGTTACCGGACCGATTCCCGCAACTCCGGGGTAGTTATCGGACGGGTCGCCGACCAATGCTTTATAATCCGGAATTTTATCGGCAGGAACACCCATCCGTTCCTTCGCCTCTTTCTCACCATAAAGCTTAGCATTGGTAAGTCCGGCAACCGGCATATATAGTTTAATGTTCTTTTTGTCATCAACCAGTTGCAAAATGTCTCTGTCACCCGTTATTATGATTACCTCTTTTAATCCTCGCCCTTTACCCTCTACCACATGGTCGGCAATCGTGCCGATTACATCATCGGCCTCAAACCCAGGCATTGAGTAAATTGGAACATAAACGGCTTTAAAAAAATCTCTGGCTTTTTCAAACTGGGAAGAAAGTTCGTCTGCGGTGGGAGGCCTTTGAGATTGATATTTTCCGAACTCCTTATGACGGAAGGTCGGCTCCTTTTCATCAAAGGCAACGGCAATCGAATCAGGTACCAGATCCTGGATTGCCCTAAGAAACATTGATACAAGCCCATAAACGGCATTTATCGGCTCTCCGCTTTTTGTAGTAAGCGGCGGCATTGCATGGAAAGCTCTGTGAAGAATCGCGTTTCCGTCAATTAGGACTAGTTTTCCCACAAGTGTATTGTACCAGAAGTATTAATTACGGAGAGTTCAGACTTCCCTATACACTTTGGCTATTTCGGACGACACCCCAAAGTCCGAGGTGATGAAATCTGATCGAAGAAGCGCTAATACTACCCAATCTCTCCACCATAAAGCGGATTATACAACTTTTTTAACACCTACAATCTTTTCAAAATCGTCGCGGTCGAGTGTTTCCTTTTCAAGTAGGGCGTTACTGATCTTGTCCAATAATTTTCTTTTCTCTTTTACAAGTTTTACTGCGGCCTTGTAGCCGGAATCTAGCAAGCTTTTAGTTTCAGCATCAATTTTCTCCATGAAAACGGGTGAATTTTGAGCCTGCTCATACCATTCCATCTGGCCAAAATCCCCCAGACCCATATCGGGCCCCAGGTTAATCGGTCCCAGATCACTCATCCCGAATTCGACAACCATGGCCCTGGCAATTTTTGTGGCTTGGGCAATGTCATTAGCGGCACCACTGGTCATTTCATTAAAAACTACCTCCTCAGCGGCACGCCCGCCAAGCATCGCTACGATCTGTTCTAATAGGCGCGATTTGGTCTCATGGGTTCTATCCCCTGCAGGAGGAATTAAAGTGTGCCCCAAACTCATTCCCCGGGCGACGATTGAAATCCTATGAACCGGGTCCATCCTCTTAAGAAAGTGTGTGACGATCGCATGTCCTGCTTCGTGGTAGGCGGTGAGTTTTTTATCCTCATCGCTTTGGAGTCTCTTTTTGGCAGGACCCAGTTTGACTTTGGTAGCACTTTCCTCCAGGTCCGCCATCGAAATTTGGCTATTATTGTCTCTCGCAGCACCGATCGCAGCTTCATTAAGCATGTTTTCAAGATCGGCACCTGAGAAACCTACCGTTCTGTCGGCAATCTTGCTCCAATCTACTCCCTTCGCAAATTTCTTACCACGGGCATGGATGTAAAGGATAGCCAGCCTTCCTTCTTTATCCGGCATGTCAAGAATAATCCTTCTGTCGAATCTTCCCGGTCTAAGAAGGGCCGGATCAAGGAGATCCCCCCTATTTGTAGCGGCGATAACAATTACGTTGTCATTTGGGGTAAAGCCGTCCATTTCAACCAAAATTTGATTCAGTGTCTGCTCTCTTTCATCATGCCCCCCCATAAGACCCTTCCCCCTTTGGCGTCCGATTGCGTCAATTTCATCAATAAAAATAATTGAAGGGGCGGAAGCTTTGGCTTGAGCGAAAAGATCACGGGCACGGGATGCCCCAACTCCAACCAACATTTCCATGAATTCGCTTCCCGCCATGGAGAAAAACGGCACCCCAGCTTCCCCCGCAACGGCTTTTGCCAAAAGAGTTTTACCTACCCCGGATGGGCCCACAAGAAGTGCTCCTTTGGGAGTCCTGGCTCCTATTTTTCTGTATTTTGCCGGGTTTTTCAGAAAATCCACAAGTTCCTCAAGTTCTTTTTTAGCCTCATCTACCCCGGCAACATCAGCAAAAGTAATATTTTGTCTTCCTTTGGCAAACACTTTGGCTCTACTTCTTCCGAAGGAAAAAATATCTTGCGCCCCTTTATTCTGAGCTTTCAGGATGAAGTAGAAGAAACCCACCATTAGAAGTATCGGCAAAACTATACCCAAAACGTTCCCCATAACTTTCGAGAGTGACTGGTCCACAACCTCATAATTTACACCGGCGGGATCAATTCCTGAGTTTTTCAGAACCTCTGAAAAGCTTTCACCATCCTCCTTGGTTGAAAGCTTTATGCCGCCATCTTTGTAAGTCACGATAAGTTTTGTGCTATCTACCGTTACTTTATCCACCTTACCGGCTTTGATGTCGGTCAGGATTTGGGAAATATTTTCATTATTGGAGGTGCCAATGGTTTGAAAAGCCGCAATGATGCCTGGAATTACGAAAAATATAACTAAAAATGTAAGAGCGACCGTCCAAAGGTTGACTTTCAGTTTAAACTGGAACTGTTTCTTTCCTTTGGCATTTTTTTTACCTGAGTTTTGATTAAATATCTTTCTTGGATCCATAAGAACGTCAATTTTACACCATTACCTCACTTTTGTCCCATTGGGAACTTTTTTTTGAAGCTTAAAAAGAACCGTGGGAGTTTCTTCATCTTCCTTGGGAACCGCCATGATCATCATTGCCTCCGACAGTTCACGCTCGGGACCGATTTTTTTAGGTTCGAGGTTTACCACAAACGGGAACTGTTTCCCTTCAAGATCATCCGGCTTAAAAAACTTCATTATTCCGGAAAATGCCTTCTTTTTACCGATCTCCGGCCCCAAATCAACTTCCAATCTTATGACCCAGTGACTCCATTCCGGAACGTCGGCCTTAGTAACCGTGCCTATTCTAATGTCAACTTTCGAAAAATCGTCGAACGGAATAGTGTCCATTTTTAAATAAATCCCATTTCCTCTTTTACCTCTTTAATGGTCTGTTTGGCAATTTGACTTGCTTTTTCTGCCCCTTCCTTAATTATTTTATCAACCAAAACGGGGTTATTCTTGTATTTTTCCCTTTGTTCCTGAATCGGCTTAAGCTCATTGTAGATTGCCTCGGCCAAATCGGATTTAAGTTCATCATATCTGACCCCCGCGCCTAAATATTCCGACTCGAAAGTTTTTCTTTTATCGGAACCTTCGAAAAGTTCAACCAACTGCAAAAGATTAGCTACTCCTCCTTTTTCGGGAACTTTATCGCCTTTGCCAGAATCTGTCGGAGCGCCTGAAAGCTTCTTTTTTATCATTTCCAAACTGTCGGTAAGGTTGATAAAACTCCCCTCCACGGTTTTACTCATTTTCCCCTCCCCCGTCAGGGAAGGCACATATTCACCCTTTGTTGCAAATCTTTTTGGTTCCGGAAAATCGGTGCCGTACTTTTGATTCATTTTTCTGGCGATTTCGCGTGCAACCTCCAGATGCGGCTCCTGATCAACCCCCACAGGAACAAGACTTGCTTTATAAAGGAGAATATCAGCTGCCATGAGAACCGGATAATTAAGAAGTGCCATGGTTACGTTATCGGGATGTTGAGCCACTTTTTCTTTGAAAGTCGGTAGATGCTGCATCCTGGCAACTGATATTTCAGCGGAAAGGATGTGAGCCAAGTATGTGTGTTCGGGGACAAGAGACTGGACCGTAATAATGGATTTTTCCGGATCGAGCCCGCAGGCCAGATAATCCAAAACCACGTTTCTAGTATTCTCAGCCAATTTATCCTTATCAAATGGGGTCGTTATGGCATGCAAATCCATAACCATGTAAATGGTTTCGTACCCGGGATCGTTGGAAAGTTCCAAATAACCCTTGACTGCACCCAAATAGTTGCCCAGGTGGAGCCCGCCTGTGGCTCTGGTGCCGGAAAATACTCGTTTTCTTGTCATATCTGTATTCTAACAAAAAATCCGCCAAAAAGGCGGATCTGTGCCGGCGACAGGGATCGAACCTGTGACCTAACGCTTATGAAACGTTCGCTACTACCACTGAGCTACGCCGGCTCCTCGAAATAGCTCCAAACCGTGTTGCGGGGCTGGGAGTTGAACCCAGCCTGCGAGATTATGAGCCTCACGTGCAGCCGTACACTACCCCGCATATAGATGAACGACTGATTATATCATATAAACAGCTTCAGCCACTTCCTCCAATTGGGATCCGGAAGCGAGTTTTGTTCAACCGTCGTCTGGGGAGCAAGCTTTCTGAGTATTTCAACGTCCGGTAAAACCACAATCGCTTCACCCTCTTTGGCAAGACCAAGTTTATCCCGAATCTGTTTCTCGATGAAAGCCGATCCTTGAGTCTGGGCGATTTGCGCTTCAAGTGCGGCGTTTTCGTCCTTCATTTTTTCCACCTTCTGTTTTTCCTCCTGCACGGCGCTATTGATACCCCTCACTCTTCCTATATTCCTAACGGTTGAGACGAGCAAAAGAAGCGCCAATACCCAAGTAGCGATCCCCAGCAGGGTTTTAGCCTTAATTTTGACATATTCTATAATTTTCATTTTATCATCCTGTAATACGTTGACATCTTCCTAATTTCGGCTATAATTGCATGGCAATTGGGTAGATTATCCTGCATCAAATCATATTATTATGACACAAGAGCCGATCAAAAACCTGTTCCCCAAGTTCATCGAATCCCTTAAGGCAAAGGGGCGTTCTCCTGCTACCGTTCTCGCCTATAGAAGCGACCTAGAACAGCTCGTGGAGTTCCTGATTAAAAGGCAGAGAGTTCTTCCGGAGCAGGTTCGTCCTGATGACCTTGATTCCTTCCGCGACACTCTGCTGGCCGACAAATACACCCCAAAGTCGGTAAGTAGAAAGCTAAACGCCGTTAAAACATTCTTTAGGTGGATGATTGCTGAAAATATCATTACTTCCGACGTTTCAGCCTCAGTTGCCCACCCTAAAATTGAAAATACCCTTCCCAAGTTCCTTTCTCAGATGGAATATAGAGCCCTGAGAGATGTAGTCAGAAGTGATATCAGAATCGCCGCAATAATCGAGCTTATCCTACAAACCGGGCTTAGGATTTCTGAAGTTGCCGGTCTTAAAACTGCTAATGTGAGTAAGGATTCCTTAAAAATTGAAGCCTATGCCACTCAGCCGGAGAGGAATGTTCCTCTCAATAAACCGGCCGCGGACGTTTTAGCCTCATATATGACAATCAGGCCTAAAGCCGACTCCCCTTATGTATTTATCAGTAAAAACGGCAAGCCCTTGGCAGTCAGAAATATCAGGGCTTCTATCGCAAGATATATCCAAAAAGCGGAACTTCCCAACTATTCGGTAAACGATCTTAGGACCACATTCATTGTTGAAAATTTGAAAGCCGAAGTTGATATTGTTCTTCTTTCCCAGGTGTCGGGCCACAAGCGCCTCTCTACAACCGAAAGGTACTTAGAGCTTGCCCAAATAACCGAGCCCGGCAAAAAGCAGACCCTCATAGAGTTGTAAAAAGCTTCTTTGCTATAATACGTCGTAGCTAACTGATTGGGCTTGTCGTTTAATGGTAGGACACGACTCTTATAAAGTCGATGCCATGGTTCGATTCCATGCGAGCCCACAAATTTGAAGTTACTTTTTCTTTTTGAAGGCCTGAGGCATTGCCTCCCAGTCTCTATTTTTCCTGATTTTAAGGTTTTTCTTCCAAACCGCATCAAGCGCGGATACATCAACTCCCAAATCTTTGGAAAGGCCAAGTATTCCCACCATATCCTTTGGGAAACACGCTCCCCCAAATCCTCTATCTCCATCCGGTCCGGGTACTCCCAGGTGTCTGCCTATCCTTGGATCTGCCTCAACCGCTGCCCGAACATCTAAATAATTGGCTCCAACTTTCTGGGCAATATCATAAAACTCATTTGCCAGGAGGACCTTCGAAGCCAGGATGAGATTGCTCATATACTTGATAAGTTCGGCGCTCGTTGAGCTAACGATGTAATAAGGCTGGTCTTTAGGAAGAATGGTTTCGTAGAGTTTCCGTACTCTAAAACCCACATCGGAATTGTCGCAACCAATCACCGTCCGAAATGGTGTAAGAAAATCCGCATTCGCGTTTTCCTGGGTTAAAAATTCGGGGTTCATTACAAAATTAACCCCGGGAAATTTTGCCGACATTCTTTTCGTAGTTCCGGGAAGAGACGTCGATTTGATGATTAAAATTTTGTCCGTTCCCGAGATTTTTGGAGCCACTTGTCCAACCACCTCTTCAACAATACTCATATCCATTCCGGAGTAATCCTCAAAAATCGGTGTGGGAACTGCGATAAAAATAAAATCGCCCTCATCGATCACTTCGTCAAGAGTATTTGGACTTTCTTTAAATTTGTCAAACCAGAAGATTTTATTTTCGGGGTTATCCGCGAATCCCTCCCCCGTTGCCCGCCCCACATACCCGTAGCCTATCACTCCGATATTCATAGTTTGAAGAATATCAGAGCTTTGCCCTCCTTGCAATCTCCGCCTCAACTAGTTTTTCGTCCCGCCCATACTTAAGTCTGCTCATTTCTTTAATAATTTCAGCAATTCTCGGGGACTCCATGGCCTTAATTTTGCTTAAGTCTTTGGTCGTATCAAGGGAAAACGGAGGAACCGGTTCATTATTTACAATCGTTTTAACGTAGGCATGATACCTTTCGACATTTAGTAAATCGTCTTCGCCAAAAACTGGAGTAAATTCGTGGGCAAGATAACCTGCGTCACTGACCCCTACTCTATAAGCAACAATCGTTCCGACATTTCCAAATACGGCGTTTTTGACTTCTTCTTCAACCTGTCCTATAAACTGATTCGCGACACAAAGTCCCAGGCGGTATTTTCTGGCCTCGCTTAAAATTACGGCAAAGTCGGGCGTAGCAAAGTTCTGAAACTCATCGACATAGAAGTAAAAATCACGCCTTTTATCCATGTCCACATCTACCCTGCTCATAGCGGCCATCAAAACACGGGGAACGAGTATCAATCCCAAAAAGTTGCTGTTTTCCTCTCCCAGGCTTCCTTTTGCCAGGTTGATAAGCAAAATCTTGCCTTCGTCCATAACACGCCTTAAATCAAATGAGCTTTGGGACTGTCCGATGATGTTTCTGATAAGTTTATTTGTAACAAACCGCCCAAATTTTGAAGTAATGTAATCCAATACCTCAGACTTGTGGAAGTCTGACGTCTGGGCGATTTGATCTGTCCAATATCTTCTGATAATCGGGTCCTGCACCTTTGGCAAAAGCTCCTGGACAAATCTGGCATCGGTCAAAATTCTCATAATTTCCACGAATGTGCTTCCCGGTTCATACATTGCGGTAAGCATCGCGTTTCTGACCGCATGTTCAAAACGGGGTCCCACTATTCCGGTTTTATACGGATCAAAAAGTTTGTACATCATGTTAATTACTGCCGTGGCGGCAAAATGTTTTTCATCTTCAGTCTTAGCCTCAAGAAGATTAAGCCCCAAAGGGCGTTCCGTGTCACTGGGGTTAAAGTAAATTACATCTTCAGCGCGTTCCGGAGGGATAAGTTTCAGGATATCTTCAATGGCGTCTCCATGGGGATCCATAAAGCAAAGTCCTTTCCCTTCCCTTATATCTTGCAGGATCAAACCTTTAAGAAATTCAGATTTTCCGGTTCCGGTTTTTCCAATAACATAAACGTGTCTCATGCGGTCTTCGTTGCCGATATAAACCTGTCTTTTAATTCCCCTATAGGCGCTAAGTCCCAGATAAAGCCCTTCGGAAGGAATTTGACTCGGGGCGGGGGCGGTCTTTGAATTCAGCCAAAAAAGATGCGGCGTTGTGATTTGCTTATTGGGAAAATGAAAAATGGTTGCCAACTCTTCAGAATTCAGGATCGAGACGTGATTGCCAAAAATGTTAAACATCGGTTGATACCTGTAAAGGAAATCTTCCATAAAAGACGCTTTGTTATAAACTTTGCGGCTTTTTAGATTATTCAGTTCCCCCGCAAATTGAGCCAGAGAGCTGCCAATGTTAGCTACGTGACTTTTTGCAGACTCTTCGTTCTCTGATACGGCAATGACGCGGATTGAGGTTTCAAATCCGGGTTTACTTATTTTCGCTTCAATGGCCTCCAGGGTTTTTGCTGAAGTAGAAAACTTTGCTTTTTCCGGATCGCTCTCCTGCTTTTTGATGTCTCCGATAAATCTGCTCCCTTGTTTTTGCCAGTCGCTTTCTGCAGGAGAAATCAGAATTTGTATTACGGCCGCCTCACCTTGACCCATTTTGGCAAGAGCCGAGGTAATACCAAGCATTGGATCGGTCGCCAAATCCTTAAAGGTTTTAAGCGGGTAAAAATTACTTTTCCCTAGTTGAAAAGACTTGTAAGCAACACGCCCTTCGCCATTGAAAACGTTGTACTCGTCTACTTCGATAATTTCCGCATCCGCATAAGCACCGTTTATTTGTTTTTCTATCAGGTCCTTAATTTTTTTTGGCGCCCAAACGTAAAATCGTATATCTTCCTGTTTGGCAACTATCTCAAAAGAAATTGTCGGTTGGATAGATAATTTTTGCTTCCATCCTCCTTTTTTCATTGAATAAAGTGAGGAAAAGAGCTGCTCCATAACGTCTATTTTTGTTTCGTTGTTTCTGGGAACCGCCACCTGGAGGAGAACCGAGTCGATCGAACTTGCTTCTCTACCCCGATTCCTGAAGTAAATAAAAACGGCATAGCCCAAAGCAACAAGCAAAAAAATCGATATGGCTATTAAAACCGCTGCGACTATTATGCCGGTAAAATTAAACGAATCAAACAACATATTCTTAAGTCTTTCCCAATATCCGCCAACCAAAATACACCGCTCTTTTTATAACCCTGATCCAAAACATTCCCAGCCAGGTCAGGGACGACTCAATCGACCCTTTTGACCAGGTCGTAAGAGTTTTTGCGTCAGCCGGAGGCTGGACTGTAATCACCTGACTCGGAGGAGTCTGAATTAAGGGTTGCCCTTTATCCCCTTTTACCTGCGCCGTAAAGTTTTTTTGGACCACCTTAACTCCTGACAGGCTTAGAGTTTCTGGAACAATAAACTCAGCCTCTTTAATTTCCTCTACCTGAGGTTCAGGCCCTGGAATTTCGGGTGTAGACGCCATATACAGCCATTGTATATCAGTTAACTACCTGCTCCAAGCCTCTTCTTTCATTCCCTCCTTGAAGTTTGAATACCTTGCCAAAGTATAAACGTAATCGGAAAGTCTGTTAAGATAAATCAATATTTCGGCGGGAACCTTTTCCTTCTTCGAAAGTCCGACCGCTCTTCTTTCGGCACGTCTAATAAAAGTTCTGGCTAAAAAAAGAAAGCTTCCCGCTTGTCCTCCCCCCGGAAGAATAAAGTGTGTTAATTTTGTTAGCCGTTTATCCATTTCGCCAATATCCTTTTCCATCTTTTGAGGTAGTTGCCTATCCAACTTGATTTTTGCCCCCGCCAAAACCGCCCCCACTTCAAAGAGATGTTTTTGAGTATCAGTTATTTTTTTTCTTAATTTTTTGTCTTTGATGAAGGAGGCGGCCAAACCAAGAGAAGTATTTGCTTCATCGATTGAACCGATTGACTCAATTCTCAAAGAAGACTTACTTACCCGAATTTTTTTTGACCTATTGGGGGAAAAAAGCCCTGTTTCCCCCTTGTCACCCGTTTTTGTAACAATGGACATTTGGCTCCATTTTAACACTCTGAGTGCCCGCACGCATGACACTTGGCACAGCCCTCTTCGTAAACCAGAGCCGGGCTGCCGCAGGAAGGGCAGATGTCACCAACCTTTTCCGTTTCTGCTTCTACCGGAGTTTCTTCAATATGAACTTGTAGAGGTACTTGGTGGTCTCCATTGCCTACAAATCCAAAGTGGAGAGAAAGTGCCTTGGCGACTGCATCCGGCAAGGATCTTATTTTATTAGGACCGAATCCTACCGAACGACTTCCCCCGATGCCCCTCAATTGTTCGACTATCTCCCTCGCCCGCTCACGGGGAGGAAGATGATTGCCGAACCTAAGTGTCGTTGAAATCATTCGCCCAAGTGCCTCCGCCATTGCCGCAACCTCGCTCCCCGCCTTTCCGATTGTAATAAAAACTTCAAAAGGGTTTCCGCCGGGATCCTGGTTAACTGTGATGAAAGCACTTCCCAGAGGTGTAGCAATTTTATAGGTAGCTCCATCTACCCTGATGGGTCTTTCTTGAATCAGTTGGGTCTGCACCGGAGAATCACTTGTCTTTGTTTTCTCGCTTACCCCAAGGTTTAATACCTGGGCACTCTTACTCCCATCCCTGAAAATCGTAATTCCTTTGCAATTCGTCTCCCAAGCCAAAAGATATGCTTTTTTAACATCGTCGACTGTCGCATCATGCCTGAGATTAATGGTTTTACTTACCGCATTCTCCGTATGTTTCTGGAAAACCGACTGCGTCTTGATATGCCATTCGATATCCACCTCGTGAGCCGTGCCAAAAACCTTCCTGACATCTTCCGGAATTTCTTCTATGTCACGGATAACTCCTTTTTCGGCAACCTTTGCCATGAGAGCGTCAGACCAAAAACCTCTCGATCGGGCAACTTTCTCAAATTCCGGATTTATAAACGACATTTTTCTATCAAGGTGTTTATCTTTGACAATGTGTTGGTATGCGATTGCAAACATAGGCTCTATTCCGCTACTTGCCCCGGCAATTATTGAAATTGTGCCCGTGGGAGCGATTGTAGTGACAGTCGAATTCCTTCTGGGAGCTTCTTCCCTGTATATAGATACCGGCCAGAGAAGAAAAGGTCCCCGTACTTTTGCCAAATTTCTTGATTCCTCTACGGCTTCTTTTTGAATGGTCTTCATAATTTTTTCACCAAGTCCCATTGCTTCATCGCTGTCATAAGGAATCCCGAGACTTACTAGCATATCTGCCCATCCCCCCACTCCCAGACCAATGCGTCTGCTATTAAAAACGGTTTTCCGAATCTGGGACAGCGGATAGGGATTGACCTCTATTACATCATCCAAAAACCTAACCGCCTGATGGGTTACTTTCTTGAGTTTTGCCCAATCAACATCTTTTTTGCCGTTAACCTCCTTGACGAAGTAGGTCAGGAAAATGCTTCCGAGGTTGCATGCGTCAAAAGGATAAAGGGGCTGCTCACCGCATGGGTTGGTAGATTCAATGGGACCTAAGGCGGGAACCGGGTTGGCAGTACTTGCATTAATCCTGTCTATAAAAATAAGTCCGGGGTCGCCCGTCCCCCAGGCCCCGTCGGCGATTTCATCAAAGACTTTTCTAGCCGAAAGTACTCCCGTAACCTGCTTTGTTTTGGGACTAATGAGTTCATAGTCCGCGTCTTTATAATAAGCATCAATAAATTTGTCAGTAACGGCAACAGAAATATTAAAATTGGTTATGCCACCTTCCTCCTTACAATGGATAAACTCCAAAATATCGGGATGATCTACGCGTATTATCCCCATATTCGCTCCTCTTCTTTTGCCCCCCTGTTTAACTTCATTGGTCGCCGCATCAAAAATCCTCATGAACGATACCGGACCCGAAGCGGTACCCGAAGAAGTTTTGACTATGGACCCATTCGGTCTAAGCCTGGTGAAAGAAAATCCTGTCCCGCCTCCGGTTTTATGGATTATCGCCTGATATTTTAGGGCGTCAAAAATTCCCTCCATGGAATCCTCAACCGGTAAAACAAAGCAGGCGGAATACTGAAGTCCGTTGCCAGTACCCGCATTCATCAGGGTTGGCGAATTGGGCAAGAACTCTCTGGAAATCATAAGTTCGTAAAACTCCCTGGCACGGACCTCCACCTCTTTCCTCTTGGCTCCCCATCGTCCTTCCGCTGAGGCAATCTCCCAGGAAACCCTCCAAACCATTTCTTCAGGAGTCTCAATGGCTTCCAAATTGTCATTCTTGACGAGGTATCTTTCATCAAGAACTTTGAGGGCCTGTTCGGTCCACTGTCCTTTCGATAGGTTTGTGTCTATTTCGGGTCTCCCTCCTACCTTTTTCTTTATCTCGGTCATTATTTCTTCATAGGAAGGAGCAATCAGATCATTCATCAATATCCTGGTTTCGCCGTTTTTGTATACGAATTTCCTTTTTCTTGTTCTAGCAGATTTTTTTGTAGTTTGTAGTTCCATATTAGATTAATTTCTCAAAGTCGCTTAAGTCTTCAAATTCCAGATAAACACTTGCAAACCTGAGCCAGGCCACTTTATCAATTTTCTTCAACCTTTTAAGTACAGCGTTTCCGATAACGCGGGTCGGTATTTCCTGCTTATCACTTCTCAACATCTCCATTTCAACAGCGTCGGTGATGTCGTCAACCAGATCTAGTGAAACCGGACGTTTCTCGATAGCTCTAAGTATTCCCCTTTTCACCTTCTCCTTGTCAAACACCTCGCGTCTGCCGTCCTTCTTGATCACCCAAAGAAAACTTCTTTTAACCTCCTCTATCGTAGTAAAACGCTTATCGCACTTTCCGCATTCTCTGCGCCTCCTGATTGAAACTCCGTCATTTACGGTTCTGCTTTCTAGAACACTTACGTTAGCAGCGCCGCAAAAAGGACATTTCATATTGTTTCACGAATGTAAAATAAAAACTCTACAACTAGTGATGACAATGATTGTCAAACACTACCTCTGGTCTGTCAACTAGTAAGTTTTTATACAAAATATATCACCTTACGCACGCGGCGTGCTTGAAATTTTAATAATTCCTGTAGTTTTTGCGGTAATCGAAAAACGCTAAATTGAAGAGGTACCGAAACAAGCACAAAAAAGTGCAACAATTTATTCAATTAATCCCCATTAAACGGATCAATTGGAGCAGGCAATCCCCTGGAGTTTAAAGCCTCTTTCGCGGCTTTGTAGGAGTTTTTTGAGTAATCTTCAGTTTTTATTACAAACGGTTTACCGTCATCCGGTACCAAAGGTATCAAACCCATTATCATTTGTCTATGTTTAAGGGACGCCACGGCCAGTCTTTCCAAAAAAGTCGAAGTGTCATATCCTTGCGATCTGGCGATTGCCTCCTGGGCGACGGCAACTTCCAAATATTTTTCCCCTTTGGCTAAAGTGGAAATCGCAATATCGGGCTTCTTTTTTTCAAAAAGAGTTTGAGCGGATACAAGCCTTTTGTCAGAAAACAAAAGTGCTAATTCTGCCTTTTTGAGAGGTGATGATGTGATCAAATACCAAAGCTTATCCCTTGCGGCCTTAAAAACCCAAAGGGGGTTATCAGGTAAAACCTTCCCTTGATAGGGCATTTGATAGTTAATCTCGGGGGCTTCGGCTCCTAAAACGGAAGGCTGGGAGATCTGGGCTGTAAATGAATAATAGATTGATGTTGATTGCAAAATCGAAATGGAAAGAATGGCAAAAGCAAAGACAGAAACGGACAAATTGAGTAAAATCTTTTTCAGCATCGGGTAAGTACTATGGTAATTCCGCACTCAAATGAAGTCAAGTCAACGAAAAAGGATTATCGGCCACTCCCAAAGGACGTGCAGCAAGACCGGCCCTGTGATATTTTTGGTTCTGCCGAAAATAAATGCTGAGCCCATCCCAAAAACTGCTGTTAGGAAAAGGTAAATTATTCCCTGCGGTAGCGTATAATCCCAGACAAAGAAGGCTATAGGGATATGAATCGCCGTCCAAAGAAGGGTTTGGATGATGTTGGCACTCAACTCGCTTTTTAGGGAAAGCAAAAGTCTACTAAAAATATATCCTCTGAATGCGGTCTCTTCTGAAAATGCCGTAATGAAAGAAAGTCCAAGGGAAATCATAAAAGGGGTGCTTCCTAAATTAGCTCCAAAATTAAACCCTCCGTATTTTAGAAAGTTGGTTAGAAGCCCTTCGCCAACGAAAATTAATCCCAAACCGAGCGAAAGGTAAATTGCGGGAAACAGGTTCTTTAGTGTGATCCCCAACGAAGAAATGCCAAATCCCTCTTTTCTGAGGAACCAGAAAAGGGGCGTAAGCCACAGAATAGGTTTAACAACGAGCTCTTCTACCTGGTCAGGCAACTGAAAAAGGAAGCGGTAAAACGCCCAAATCAAAATAAGATAAACGGAGTAAATGGTGACATTTTTTACTAACGTAGTTTTGGCTACCATTTTCTTTATTACTTAATATTACACTCTTTAAACGACTGATCAATCGCATCAATTATCATCTCAACCCGCTCCCCCGCCTCGGGAAGGGTAACTGCGTTTTTTTCATTAGGAAACCAATGGAAAGTCAGATTTCTCGAGAGTCTCCAAGCATCCCAAAGTTTTTCGGCAAGGCCCTCCCCTTGGCAATGTTGAACTATTTTGTCGTATACCCCGACACGCCTGAGCTCCTTGGGCAGGGACGGGTTTAAAGCTTTTCCGATTCTAAAGTGTTTGCCATAATAATCTTCTTCCGTAATAAAATTCAAGTCAAAAAAAAGCTTTTTTAAAAATCCTTCATAGGCTTTTGCCGCAGGAAAAACAACAAACGAATAATCACTAAATTCCCTTTTCCCACCCGGTAAATCTACTCCCCAACTCTCAACGGCTCTGTAAATAAATTCGGAGGTTGCCAGAAGTTTTTGAAGATCGCTGCCCAGGTAGCCCCACCAAGGTCTTTTTTCAAGCTGTTCAATCGTTTCCATCCGAAGTTAATTGTACCAAAAAAATTTGCGGTATACTTAATATGCAGTATAATCTCCCTTCCTTATGAAAAAAAAGAAAAAAGTATTTTTCCGAATCACCTCCAAACTTAGGCCACTTTATACAACAAAAAAGGGTGTAAAAGGACTAATTTATTGGGGAATCGTATTTGTTGTAGGGGTTTACCTCTTTTGGGGTATTCCCCTACCAACTCGTCTGTCCTCAGCCCCCATTCCCGTCTCAACAAAAATTTTTGACCGGAACGGGAAACTTATCTACGAAATATATACCGATAAGAAAAGGACTCCTATTAAACTCAGTGAAGTACCCGAATACATGAAAGAGGCGACAATATCGATTGAAGACAAGGACTTTTATAAACACCAGGGACTTTCATATACGGGAATTATTCGTGCGATTTTTAATACCATTTTCAAACATGAGCTTCAGGGCGGTTCTACTATTACCCAACAATTGATTAAAAATTCACTTCTGACCGACGAGAGAACAATCCGGCGCAAAGCCCAGGAACTAGTTTTAACTATGATTGTGGAAGGAATCTATTCAAAAAATCAAATCTTGGAAATGTATCTAAATGCCATACCCTATGGAGGAACCTCATACGGAGTTGAAACAGCCAGCGAAACCTATTTTGGAAAACCTGTAAAAGATCTTAGTCTCGCCCAATCGGCACTTTTGGCAGGGCTACCTCAAAGACCTTCTACTTATTCTCCGTTTGGGGCTCATCCGGAACTTGCAAAAAGCCGTCAGGAAGAAGTACTTAAACAAATGGTTGCCAATAAATATATTACTCAGGATGATTCAGATAAAGCCGATAAAGAACCTCTAACTTATGCGTCAATTAACCCTCCACAAGCCCCCCATTTTGCTCTTTGGATTAAGGAGCAACTTGCCAACAAATACGGGGATAAAACAGTGGAACAAGGAGGTCTTAGGGTGTACACGACACTTGATCTCGATATTCAAAATTTCGCCCAACTTGCAGTCGCCACGGAGGTCGGCAAACTTAAAAAACAAAAAGTCGGGAACGGTGCCACCATCGTCACCCGGCCGGGAACCGGAGAAATTTTGGCAATGGTCGGCTCAAAAGATTACTTCGCAACCGACGAGGACGGAAACGTAAATGTTACTATTGCCTCACGTCAACCCGGAAGTTCTATTAAACCTCTCAATTATGCCCTTGCCTTAAAAAACCAAAAAATTACTCCCGCGACAGCAATTGCTGATGTGCCAACTTGTTTCAGTGTAGCGGGACAACCGGCTTATTGCCCTGTCAATTATGACGGGGGTTTCCACGGACTGGTTGAGGTAAGATTCGCGCTGGGTAATTCATACAATATTCCCGCTGTTAAAGTTTTGGCATTAAACGGAATCGATAATTATATTGCCTTTTTAAAACAGATGGGTCTAACCACCTTAACTGAACCTAAAGACTACGGATTATCTGCAACTTTGGGGGGAATTCTTGTGAGGCCCTATGATATGGCGGTTGCATTTGGAGTTTTTGCTAATCAGGGAATCGAACAACCGTTAATTGCAGTAACCAAAGTTATGGACTGGAAAGGCAACACCCTGGAGGAATCGGATCCGACAAAAAATACCCTTACCGGTATTCGTGTTTTGGAACCGGCGGTAACTTTCCTAATCTCCCATATACTTTACGACAACAATGCTAGAAGTGCGGCATTTGGCCCCTCATCTTATTTAAATGTTTCCGGACATCCCGAAGTATCAGTCAAAACGGGAACTACAAACGACAGGCGCGACAACTGGACGATCGGCTACACCGCAGACGCGGTCGTTGTCACTTGGGTCGGAAATAACGACAACACTCCCATGGGCGGAGCCGTCTCGGGGGTATCTGGGGCTTCTCCCATCTGGAATAAAATAATGAAAGCGGTCCTAGATAAAGCAGAAAAGGGCGCTTACGATCCCGCCACAAAAGGGCATGCATGGCCAAAACAACCCGATGGAGTAGTAGGTGCTACAATCTGTTCCGACACGGGAGGGTCTCCACCATCCCAAGATCCGGGCAATCCGGGGTGTCCCACTAGATTTGAATACTTTTTGAGCGGAACCGTGCCGGGAACAACAAATATAGTTAATCAGGATGTATTTATTAATAATGCGACAGGCCAGCTTGCCATATCCTCTGATCCTCCTGACCAAATCCATACCGAAAATAAACCTACCTATACCGACCCTAACGGAACTCTCTATTGCCTGACGTGCCCGATGGCTTCTACTTCAGCAACCATCAGATATCCTCTCTATTAATCTAGCCTGTCTTTCCTTTCAATTTACTGCTACAATTCGCGACAAATGATCAAAGCTGTTAAACGCGTATTGATCCTAACCGGCAGGCCTGTCTACTTCGTCCTGTCCCAAGCGGCTCTCGGCCTGGCCCTGCTTTCCCATGCAATAAGCCAATGGGATAAAAAACGAAAGAAAACAAAAGTTATTTATAGGAGCTTCAATTTCCCTAAATTAAAATTCCCGAGGCTAACTCTACCTAAATTCGAATTTCCGTCGGTTGGTCCCACGTTTAAACTTAAGGAGCTGCGATTTACCCTTCTGGAACTAAAAGTTTTATCCCGAATTAAAAAAACCGCAGGGAGGCTCTCAAAAAAAATCCGTGCCCGCAAATTTAAACCAACCCTAAGATTAGTACTGCCGGTTTGTCTTCTTTTGTTCCTAATGATTGCTTTTTATTTTTATATTTTACGGGGCCTTCCTTCCCCTAAAGAGCTTGACGCTCGGGAGCCTGAAGTTTCTACCAAAATATATGATCGAAACGGCAACCTTTTGTATAAAATCTATAAGGATCAGAATAGGAGCATTGTTCCCCTGACGCAAATTCCCATCCACGTCAGGCTTGCAACCCTGGCGGCAGAGGATGCCGAATTTTACTCCCACCCGGGGTTTTCAATTAGGGGGATTTTTCGGGCCGTGGTCCAGGATCTTCAGACCGATTCTATTCAGGGCGGTTCCACCATCACCCAACAGCTTGTCAAAAACACTCTTCTTACTCCGGAAAAAACCATTACCCGTAAGATAAAGGAACTGATCCTATCTATCGAGGTCGAGGCGAACTACACCAAAGACCAAATATTGGAGATGTATCTTAACGAGGTGAGCTACGGAGGAACCGCGTATGGGATTCAGGAAGCTTCCGAATCATATTTCGGTAAAGATGTGGGAAGCCTTGACCTGGCAGAAGCGGCACTTTTGGCGGGGTTGCCCAGAAGCCCCACTACATATTCCCCCTTCGGTCCGAATCCAACCCTTGCCATGGAAAGACAAAAAGAGGTGCTCCACCTTATGCAGGTGAATAAATATATTACAGTCGATCAGGAAGTTGCGGCGGCGAATGAAAGACTAACTTTTAAGCCAAATAAAACCGAGATTAGAGCTCCTCATTTTGTAATGTATATTAGACAGCTGCTTGTGAATAAATACGGTGAGGACATGGTCGAAAAAGGAGGACTTGAAGTAACTACCAGTCTTGACCTCCCCATTCAGGTAATGGCAGAGCAGGTAGTACAGTCTGAGGTTGAAAAACTCAGGGGGCTCCATGTTGGAAACGGATCAGCCGTCGTGGTAAACCCGCAAACGGGCGAGATTCTTGCTATGGTCGGGTCAAAAAATTATTTTGATATTGCCAATGACGGAAACGTTAACGTGACAACAAGCCTTAGACAACCCGGCTCATCAATTAAGGTGGTCAATTACGCATACGCTCTAGCAAACGGTTATACTCCCGCCACGATAATTGATGATTCTCCTATCACATACGTAACCCCCGGCACTACCCCTTACTCCCCTGTCAATTATGACGGACAATTTAAAGGAAGGGTTCCTCTTAGAAGCGCCCTTGCTCAAAGCCGCAATATACCGGCAGTAAAAGTTTTGGCCTCTTACGGTGTAGCTAAAATGATTGAGGAGGGACAAAAAATGGGAATCACAACTTGGACGGATCCTTCCAATTACGGCTTGTCATTAACTCTGGGAGGGGGGGCGGTAACCGCACTCGATTTATCAAAAGTTTACTCAACGATTGCCAATTACGGAAAACGTCCCGAACCTTTACCTATTTTATCGGTAAAGGATTACAGGGGCAGAACTTTGGAAAAAAATAGTCCCGAAACTTCCGATGTTATCGACCCCAGAGTTGCCTTTATCCTTACCGATATCCTGAAAGATAACGGAGCCCGTGCGCCGGAATTCGGACTAGCCTCTTACCTTGTAATCAAAAATCATCCTGAAGTTGCGGTAAAAACCGGAACCAGTAACGACCTGAGGGATAACTGGACCGCCGGATACAACCAAAACTACCTCGTGGTAACCTGGGTTGGTAACAATGACAATTCCCCCATGAGCCGTATCGCCTCGGGTGTTACGGGAGCCTCTCCCATTTGGAATAAAATTATGTCGGCAATTTTAAGCGAAAAACCCTCCATTGATTGGAAAGTGCCCGACGGAGTGAGTAAAGTAAATATCTGTTCCATCACGGGAACTTTGCCCTGCAATGACTGCCCGACAAAACAGGAATGGTTCTTTGATGAAAATAAACCGACTAAATACTGCACTACTGAGCAAATTCAAAAAATATTGAGCCCTTCCCCAATCCCCGGTCAAAATATTCTTGATAGCGGGGCAAACACACGGTTTACACGCTAAGTTCCCTGTAAAGAAGATACAAAGGCAGCATATAAAGCCCTCCAGAAAGACTATTGACAACCGACCCCACCCCGTAAGGAACCATGCTTAAAATTATTTGAATAATCACCGTGAACATGCCAAAAACTATTAACCTCCCAAGGACTTCCCAATAGACCCCTTTTACCAATTGTCTGCTTTTTAACAAAGACAATTTCACTCCTGTGTTTTTTTCAACCATCACAAATCGGCTGAAAGCAAACCAAACAATAAAAAGCAGCCCTGGAACGATCAGAAGTATAAAACCAAATAAGTAAGCCAGGGTAAGAACGGTGCTCAAAAGGAGAAACGCCCAATAAACTTTCCAGGCAGACATAAAAGTTTTTTTGACCGAAAGTTCCTCCCCCTCGGCAACTTTTCTCAAGGCTATTATCCCCGATACTGTAGTGAATGCTCCTACCAAAAGAGAAAGCACTTGCAAAACCCCCAACCCCAGGCTAAACCATGAGACACTTGTGTCTGCAACTGACACCGGAAGATAATTTTGGATTCCTGAAAGGATTGAAAACGGCAAAAGGGGTAAATAAATTTTAACCAGAAAGTAAAAATTTTCCTTCTTTGCAAAAATATTAACGGCCTTTTTTATTAAACCAAAGGGTGACGAAAGTTTTTGCATATCATTCCCTACCGACTATTATAGTTTCCTCTTTGAATATATTCAAAGAGTTGATGTCAAATTCCGGCAAATTCAACCGTAGCGTGTTTTTGCCCGCTGCACCGAAGGCCAGTATAGCCGAGACGATTGCCGTGACAACCAAGACTATCAGAACAACCATTCTTTCCTTCTTTCCCCAAGGCTTTGGGGGCTCTTTTCTCTTTTTTTTGTTCTGGGGTTTAAGATCCCGAAAATTTTTTGTAAATTTTTTGTCCCCCCTGCCGAATTCCCCATCAAATTCATCCTCGTCAGAATAATCGCCTCTGGCGTCAAATTCTTCATTTTTCTTCCTTCCAAAAAGTGCCATAAGAGGTATTTATTTTCTCCGTGTTTCCCAAACTTTTCCATCGATCATATTTTGGGGTTTGATTCCGCTTGCAACATCAAGAATCGCCGCCACTGACTGTTCCCCCATTTTTTGTCTTGCCTCCACGGTCGCCGAAGCAATGTGCGGAGTCATAATGACATTTGGCATGGATAAAAGCTTGGCGCTGATATTCGGTTCGCTTTCAAAAACATCCAATGCCGCACCTCCTAATCTCCCGCAGTCCAGCGCTTCTATCAAGTCACTTTCATCAACAATGGGTCCCCTCGCGGTATTGACCAAGTAAGACCCCTGCTTCATCTTTCCTAAAGTATCTTTGTTGATCATTCCCCGGGTCTCACCTGTCAAGGGAACATGAAGTGACACAAAGTCCGATGCGGTCAGAAGTTCGTCAAGGGTAACAAACTTTATTCCAAGTTCCTTTTCCGCCTCCGGATCCTGTTCGTGTTTGTTATAAAGGACTGTAAGATCATACCCCTTGGCACGCCTCGCCACCATCGAACCGATCCTGCCCAAGCCGATTATCCCCAACGTCTTACCTTTTACCGCAGGACCTAAAAATAAATCCGGCTCCCAGCCCCTGTATCCGCCGGAACCGGCAAAATAGCCCTGATTTCTGACAAATTCGTCAGATTCTACAACTCTTCTTGCCAGGGCCAAAACCAAAGCCCAAGTATGTTCAGCAACAGCTTCGTTCACCTCATCACTTGGAGTGTTCGTTACTATTATTCCTCTGTCCTTCGCCGCCTCAACATCAATATTGTCAAACCCCACCGCGTAGTTAGAGATCATTTTAAGCTGCGGGCCAATTGCATCCATCAAATCGGCGTCAATCCGGTCAGTCAAAAGTGAGAGGAGTGCATCAACTCCCCTTGATTTTTCCAAAAGTTCTTCAGGAGTAAGCGGTCTATCAAATTCCGAGATGATGACTTCATTACCGTCAATTTTCAGTTTTTCTAAACTATTACCTGGAATCTTTCTGGTAACAAAAATTTTCATCGGTTAAAATTGTACAACACCCACACCGCTGCTTTTACATCTCGCCAGCCAGGAGTCCATTTCATTAAGTTTTAGAAGTCCCTTTTGGCTGCCGGTGTAGCCTATCACCGAAGCCGAGTTGCAAGTTCCCCAAAGCAAAGCCTCATCAAGAGATTTACCGTGAATAAGAGCTGAGAGCGCTCCGCTTCCAAAGGCGTCCCCCGCCCCTGTTCTTTCATATGCATCAACCGGCAGAGTCCCCATCTTCAAAAACCTCCCATTCACACTATCGTAAGCAAAAGATCCCACTCCCCCGTCTGTAATAATGCAGACTTTTGGACCGATTTTATTTAAAGCGATTAAAAGATCTCTTTCTTTTTCCGCCGAATCCCCAAAACCCGTCAGTTTTTCCGCTTCTTCCCGATTTACGTAAATCAGGTAGGTTGAATTCATTACTTCTCGAAACGCCTCAAGCCCGCTTCTAAGTTGCCAGCTACCGGGGTTAAATACAAGCTTAGTAGAGGGATTTTTCTTTAGCCACTCGATAAAGTGGTTGTAAAAGGGTCTGAAACTTTCACCCATCGAAGTCAGATAAACCCAGGGCGCCAGGGGAAGTTTGACGGGAAATTCATAACTTCTCGGGGCATGGTAAACAAAAATTGTACGCTCACCCGAATAGTTAATTATTGTTGAATAATTGGACGTGGTCCCCGGCTGCTGGATTATATAAGTAGGATCCACCCCTTCTTCCTTCAAACGGGAGACTATCATTTCCCCGACGCTGTCTTGGCCCAGCGTTAGAACTATAGAGGACACCACCCCTAACCTTCTCGTGCCTACGGCATTATTGGCGGCATTGCCTCCAATCGAAAATTCCAAATTTTTAACGGGGATTTTGTCTCCATAGGAAAATGCTATCAAACACTCTTTTGTGTCTATCCGGCAAAGAGTTTCGCTCTCGACAGGAGTCATAAAAGTGTCTATGGTTGCATCCCCTATGCTTAATAAATCAATGTTTTCCATTTATAGCTCCCCCTTCCTCGCTTTCGAGACCTTTATCAATCTGTCTAAAAAGGTGTTCTGGGCATACTCAATGTTTTCATCTTTCCCCGACCACTGTCTCATGGTCTCCTCCTGTAATGCTCTTGAAAATGAAAATGAAAGGGGCCACGGACAATCCCCCCTCCTTTTGACAATCTCATTCAGATTATTTGTCGCCTCATCGGGCGTTTGCCCTCCGGAAAGGAAGACTATTCCCCCAACTTCCGGCGGAACGGATTGCTTCAAAGAACGCAAGGTGACTTCTGCTACCTCGAGGGGCGCAGCTTTTACCCCACTGTCTTTACCAGGAAGAACCATATTTGTTTTTAGAATAAGATTTTTTAAATCAATACCGGCAATATTCAACTTTTCAAAAAGGATCCGGCAGACTTTAACGGAAACTTCTGCGCAGCGCGTAGTCGTGTGATTGCCATCAAGTTGCACTTCGGGTTCTACAATAGGGGTAAACCCAGTGATCTGGGAGATTTTAGCAAATTGGGCCATTCTGTTTAAATCCTCCTCCAAAAATGCGTCTGTGGGAAAAATGTCCGATATTCTAACAGCTGCCCTCCATTTGGTAAATTTAAGACCGAGTACCGAATATTCTTTAAGCCGCGTATCGAGTCCATCCAGTCCTTTTGTAATTTGTTCTTCACTGCCGTTGAAGGATTCAAGCCCCCCGTCCACCTTAATTCCGGGAACAATGTCTTTTTCCTGAAGTATATTGTGTAAATTTTGCCGAACAGATTCGTCAAATAAAATTACTCCTCCCAAATAATTCTCAATTCCAGATGTGTTAAAAAGCATTTCTCTGTATTTTTTATTTAATTCGGGAGTTGAAGTTAAGCCCAACGTAGCAAATCTCTTCTCAATTGTATGTGTGCTCTCGTCGGCGGCGAGGATTCCCTTTCCCGGCGCAAAGAGTTTCTTAATCGTTTCTTCCACGGCAGTTCATGATTAGTGTACAATATTTCTATATGGATCCCCAAGTCCCAGATGCCGAGCGGGTGGTGAGTGTTGAACCGAATCAAGCTACCGAATCACGAGTTGAAAGGCAACAAAGTCCCAGATGCCGAGCGGGTGGTGAGTGTTGAACCGAATCAAGCTACCGAATCACGAGTTGAAAGGCAACAACCCAAAGATAACCATTGGATTACAATTCTTGCCATGGCAACATTTGTCCTTTTTTCGCTTGGCGTTGTTGTCTTCCTTTATTATCAAAATCAACAACTTAAAAACATGCTCGCCTCTTTCCAACCGCAGACAATCCCTACTCCGACAGTCCTCGCATCACCCTCCCCAAATGTTGAGACCCCCATCGTCTCCTCCCCTTCGGCAAATATGAAAGTAGCCAGTCCCTTAAAAATCACCGGCAAGGTACCGGCCGGTTGGATGAATGAGGGGGTTTTCCCCATAAAACTTGTGGACGCCAACAAAAAATTGATTGTTCAAGGGCAGGCTAAGGAAAATGTGCCGGGAACCTGGTTAAGCGGAAACTCGGTAAGTTTTACCGCAACTCTCACTTTTGATACCAATTCCGCGTCGGGCTTTTTAGTCCTGGAAAATGATAACCCGAGTGGAGATCCTGCCAATTCAAAAACATATGAAGTGCCTGTCAAATTTTCGGAAAACGTTGCCTGCACCCTAGACGCAAAACTTTGTCCTGATGGAAGCTATGTTTCAAGAACCGGGCCCAATTGTGAGTTTGCGCCCTGCCCATAATGAAACAAAAAGGTTTTGCGCCGATTATTATTCTTCTTGTAATCACTGTTATAGGTGGGGTTGGATACTTCGCATACATAAAAGGATATCTAAATTACTTCATCCCTAAATCAAACTTTAATTCGATACCAATCCCCCCTCCTAGTTCAGATTTAACTGCCAATTGGAAAACATATACAAATACAAAATATGGATACACGATCGAATATCCGAGCAACTATTTTGTTGGTTTCTACGACGTAATTAGTGGCAATTTTAACGCAGCCACCGGGGCAGAACATCAACTTGACATGCTTCCACCCACTAAAGATGTGTTCAACAATTTCCTCCAAATTCAAGTGGTTAATCTAAAAGAACTAAACAAAACATTCATAGAGGTGGTGAACAACAATTATAAAGAAAGCAAAAATCATTTCCAAACTACCAGCATTAGCGATTTGGTTAATTCTAAATTTGCAGGCTATTCAGATTATGAATATTCATTTACCGGCCAGGCTTTAGAGACGATTGGTTGGGGTGGCGTGGTTACTAAGGGAACATACAAAGTTATTTTTTTCCAAAAAGACGGAAACATATACTCTATATACCTAAAAGATAGCGATAGCTTTAATAAAATTCTCTCCACATTCAAATTCGCAGACTAGGAGCCTCTTCGGAGAATAGCTTTTTTCACTGCCTCAATAATATTTTCTTTTTTCAGGCCAAACTTTTTCCAAAGGTCATTATAATTCTTGGCAGATTCTCCAAAAGAATCTTTTACCCCAATAAACTCCATTGGAACCGGAAAATTCTTACTCAACATCTCAGAAACCGCACTTCCCATTCCCCCCATTATCTGATGCTCCTCAACTGTTACTACCGCTCCAGTTATTTTGGAAAAGTGAATCAATGTTTGTTCATCAATCGGTTTAATCGTATGCAGATTAATAACAACCGCCCCTAGTCCGCCCTCTTCCAACTGCTTTGCAGCTTCCAAAGCTTCAACAAGAACCGGTCCGGTCCCGATAAGGGCGACTTGCGGGTTTTTGGCTTCGTATAAAATGCTCGCTTTACCTATTTCGAATGTATCATCAGATTTAGTGAGAACCAAAGAGTCCTGCCTCGCCAATCGAAGATAGGTCGGTTTTCCGTTTCCTGCTATAGCACGAGTGGCTTTTTTCGCTTCTATAAAGTCACAAGGAGAAACTACAACCATGTTTGGAATTACACGCATAAGGGCGATGTCTTCCAACGATTCATGCGTAGCTCCGTACATCGAAGCCCCAAATCCTGCGTGGGCACCGATGATTTTGACGGGAACGTCATTTAAAGCCGCCGTCACCTTTATCTGCTCCCAAGTTCTTCCCGGGGAGAAAACCGCATAGCTGGTTATAAAAGGTATTTTCCCGGCCGCAGCCATCCCTGCCGCAATCGTTACAAGCCCCTGTTCGGCTACTCCAACCTGGAAAAAACGATCGGGAAATTTTTCTGCAAAGTCTTTTACTCTTGTGGATTCTGCTAAATCTGCCGTCAAAACAACTATGTCGGGGTTGTTTTCCCCCAGTTCAAGCAGCGACTCCCCAAACCCGTCCCTCATGGATTTCATAATTATTTGAGCTCCTCCATTGCTTTTGTGTACTCTTCTTCGGTTGGTGTTCTGGCGTGCCAATCGGGATTATCCTCCATAAAGCTCACGTCTTTACCGAAAGTTGTGTTTGCAATAATTACATTGGGTTTGGCACGACTCTTTTTTACGGCCTCAACCGCCATGAAAATTTCATCGAAACTGTGTCCGTTGATTTCCGCTACGTCCCAATCAAACGCTTTGTACTTTTCGGATAAACTCCCTATGGGCATGATTTCCTCCGTGGTTCCTTCTATCTGGATTCTGTTTCTATCGACAATCTGAATCAAATTATTAATCTTATATTTTGCGGCAAACATTACCGCTTCCCAGTGATTTCCTTCATTATGCTCCGCGTCACTTGTTTCGCAGTAAACGTAGGAATCCTTGGCAAAAACTGCATAACCCGCAGCCTGTGCCAGTCCAAGTCCAAGAGGCCCGGAAGTATTTTCAATCCCCTTTAATTTTGTACGTTCGGGATGTCCTTGAAGCGGTGATCCCATTTCCGTGTATGTTGAGAGTTTTTCTTTGGGAATCATTCCTTTTTGCGCCATTACGGCATAAAGCGCGGGGCAAACGTGGCCGTTTGAAAGGAAAAAACGATCTTGTTCCTCCAAAATGCCAAAATAAAGCGCAACCATTATTTCAACAGAGCTAAGAGACCCGCCGGGGTGCCCACTCCCCGCTTTATAAATCATCTGAATGATGTCTTTACGAACCTCTTTAGAAATTTTCTGGAGCTCACTTGGTGAAAGCCTTGTCATATTCGTCTGCCTCCCCGTCTTTGCTGTGATCGCGTGCCGTGATTTTTGATTCAAATTTTTGGATAATCTGTAAAACGTCTTCCCTGCTTCTACAGATCTCAAAAACGCCGTATTCCTTGGAATCAATATTCATGTTGCGTCTGAGAACGTCAATAATTTCTGCCCAAAAATCCCCATAAAGGATAAAAGGCTTGTGGTGACCGTAGTAAAGTTTGGCGAGAGCCCATGCGGCACCGAATTCGCTAATTGTACCGCTTCCTCCTTTGAAAATTATAAAAATGTCTCCATGCTCCATCAATTTGAACATCCTTTCAATATAGTTTGTTGTAACAATCTCGGTGTCGGTGACGTTTCCAACATATTTGCCTTCATACCCGGGAGCATTCACCGGATCGAAAGTTACGCTAATCGTTTTCCCGCCACCCTTGACCGCTCCGCTTGTCGCGGCCTCCATCACACCCGGGCCTCCCCCGTCCACTATAACGTACCCTGCTTTTGCCAAGGCTTCGGCAACATCAAAGGCGGCTTTATATGTTTCGTCCGTTTCCGAAATGTCAGCATCGCCAAAAAAAGCGATATTTCTTATATAGTTTTTATCGGCGTATTTACCTTTTTCGTCCATGAATTCAGCAATTAAGCTTTAAAAGACATTGTCAGGGGATCTGTGGGGACACTATTTCCACCCAACGTCCGTCCAACCCGTATTACTTGCTCAATTAACCTATTCGCGTATCCCCACTCATTGTCATACCAGGCAAATATCTTGACCATATTCCCCGCAACAACTTGCGTTAACTGTAAATCAACTATAGAAGATTCGCTTCTTCCAATGATGTCGCTTGACACTAAATCCTCCCCAGATACTGCCAATATGCCCTTAAACAAGGGGTTTTCGGTAGCATCGATAAGTGCCTGATTTATCTCTTCTTTTGTCACCTGCTTATTCAGGACAAAGGTAAAATCCGTGATAGAGCCGGTTGCTACAGGGACTCTTAAAGCCATCCCATCAAATACTCCCTTAAGTTCCGGGATGGTTTCTGTTGTTGCTATCGCCGCCCCGGTTGAAGTTGGAACTATGTTCATAGCCGCTGCCCTTGCCCTTCTTAGGTCCTTATGCGAACCGTCCTGCAAATTTTGATCATCGGTATAAGAATGGATTGTTGTCATCATTGCCTTTTCAATCCCAAACTTGGAGTGGATCACGGCGGCAACAGGGGCTATGCAATTTGTAGTACAGGAGGCGTTTGATATTACTTCGGGGCTATCCTTAATCTCGTTCACTCCTATGACATAAGTTCCAACATTTCCACCCTTGCTCGGAGCTGAAATTATAACCCGCCTGGCTCCACCCACAGCATGTTTCTTTGCCCCTTCCTCATCCGTAAAATGCCCGGTAGCCTCTATTACAACATCGACTCCATATTTCCCCCAAGGGATTTTGGCGGGATCTTTTTGCGCCAAAACCGGAACCTTGATGTTTCTCTCAGATATTATTAAGTTCCCAATTAAAGCGTCCTCGTCGGTCACCTGATCGGGGGTTTTTGATTCTTCACTTTTAACTTTCAGCTCAAACTGCCGGTACATCGTATCGTAATTCGTTAACTGCGCCCAGCCGGCTACATTCATGCTTCCTGAAGTATTGATTGCGCCAAATTGAAGCTCGTCGGAGTGTTTTAAAACTCCTATTCTAAAAGCAATTCTTCCGATTCTTCCGAATCCGTTTATCCCTACTTTAACCATGGCAGTCTGATTCCATTATAATATATCCATATGAAGGTTTCTGTGGTAGTTCCCGCCTTTAACGAGGAAAAATATATCGGAAAGTGCCTTACAAGCATATTTAGACAGGAAGTTCCGGCAGATGAAGTTATTGTAGTAAACAATAACTCTTCCGATGAAACCGAGTCCATTGCCAGAAGTTTCGGTGCCAGAGTGATCCGGGAAAAGGTTCAAGGAATGACTCCTGCCAGGAATAGAGGTTTTAACTCAGCCAAATATGAAATAATAGCCAGGTGCGATTCGGATACGGTCGTACCCGAAAACTGGATTAAAATAATTAAAAATGATTTCAGAAAAGGAAATATCGATGCGCTTACCGGTCCAATTTTTTTTAACGATTCAGAAATACTCAAATCCACCAAGACTATTCCTGCGGATCTTGCCTATAAATCATTCAGATTGATCGCTAGGGGCAGAAAATATTTAATCGGACCAAATATGATTATTACCAAAAAGATCTGGGATCAAGTAAAGAATCTCGTGGAAATGGATGACAAAAAAGTTCATGAAGACATAGACTTATCTCTAAAAATAGCTAAAGTCGGCGGTAGGATAAAATACGACCAATCCCTGATAGTTGGAATGTCCGCAAGACGAATTAAAAAACACCCCCAATCGTTTTTCTTGGAATACCCCGTCAGAATCGTAAAAACCTTTATGGCAAATAAAAAGTAAGTTATTTCTTCTTTTTATTGGTAAGCATGGCATACGCGCCCCAGGCTCCCGCAAATCCGATTAAAGCGTAAACAATCGTCACAACTACCGGCAAACTGCCAAATAATAAAGTGACCAAATTAATATTCAGAAGCCCTACCAAACCCCAGTTAATGGCTCCTATAACTACCAACCATTTAGAAACTGTCTTTAATTGCATGATTCTCACCCCCCTTCACTGTCGATATACAAGTCTTTTTAACATTAGCATATTTGTGGTTATTGTTTTAAGGCTTCAATTCCTGGAAGCGTCTTCTTGACCAAAAACTCAAGCATCGCTCCACCGCCAACCGAAATCCAGTCAAACCCCTCAGTCACCCGCAGGACTTGCAGCGCCTTCTCCGTATCTCCTCCACCGGCAACCTTAAATGCGAGAAGGTCTTTGATGGCTTTAAACACCCTTTCTGTCCCCTGCCGGTGGCCCTCGTCCTCATATTTTCCAAGAGTGCCTGAAACAACAATTGTATTTGCCTTTTCTATTTCCTTTTCGAATTTCTCAATGGTGTTTAAAGTAATATCTTCCTTATCCATTGTGAGATTCCCGACAATTACCTGTTCGTTCTCCCCTCTTGACCGGACACTGACAAGCTTCTCATCTCCCATATAGTCAGGCAAACGTCCTCCGATTAATACTTTATCTGCAAATTTTTTGATTCCATCCAAATAAGCCAATTTGTCTTGCTTAACCCCGCTCAGAAGAAATACCACCGGATGTTTTGCATTCTCAATTACCCGGCCTAAATTCTCCACCTCCTTTTGAAATCTGAATCCGGCGGCATGAGGGAGAAGCTTCGGAATTCCAACAATCGAGGCGTGTTCGCGATGGGAATTTCCAAAAGACTCGTTTATATAAACGTCCCCCCAAGATGCCATTTCCCTGGCAAAGGACTCATCGTTTGCCTCCTCACGGGGGTCAAATCTTAAGTTTTCCTTAACGTCCGCCCCCCACCTGTTGTAAATCGGCTGGAAAGGCTTGAGGCTCAAACTTTCATCAACTTTTCCTCCTGGCCTACCCTTATGGGCGATTATGATTATTTGTGCTCCCTCGCCCTTTAAATAATCCAATGTTTCTTCAGAAGACTTTATCCTTAAATCATCCGGGTAAGGGTCAGTATCAAGGTCAAGTCTCAGAAGCACTCTTTTTCCAGCAACATCTAAATCGGTAAGTTTGGGCAGATCCATATTCAATTATTTACCTCAATTTCTCTGATTTCCTGAAGCCGTCTCTCATACCGCGCCTTGCCCGCAAATTTCGTTTCCAGGAATGCTATCAGCATCGCTTTTGCGTCTCTCTCGTCGGTAAAATCGGCCGCAATAACCAGAATATTCATATCATCATCATTTCTTCCCGCCTCAATCTGAAAAACATCCTTTCCGATTGAGGACCTGATACCATCGAATTTGTTGGCAACTACATCTGCCCCTACTCCGCTGCCGCAAAGAAGAACTCCGCGTGATCCCTCATTGCCGGCAACCAGAGACGCCACTTCCTCGGCATATTTTGTGTAATCGTCATCAGGCTCAAGTCTGTGTGCTCCCACATCCTGATATGGATATTCCATATCAAAAAGCCAATGGGCAATTTTTTCTTTTAATTCGTAACCCCTATGGTCTGCCCCAATGAATATTTTCATAATTCTTTCTAAGCTTTGCTTATTTAAATCCCTCCGTAAGTTCCATCAATTCTTTCTTGGGATCAGCCGACTTAACGACGTCCGTTGCAACGGCTACCCCAACCGCCCCAAGCTCCAAGCTTTTCTTGACATCGGAAAGATTATGAATTCCTGCTCCAACTATAAGCGGCAAACCGGCGCTTCGTGCTATTTCTTCCGCCTGCGAAATAACCTCGGGCTGCGCCTCCGCAACAGAAGTGGTTGTCGAACCCACAAGCTCAGGAGGCTCATAGGCAACATATGTGGGAGCAAGCCCCGATATCTTCTTAAGCTCATCCAAGTTCCCTGCAAAAATCAAGGTTTTGAGGTTTAACGACATAGCTTTTTCGTTGGCCGTTTTTAGGGCATCAAAATTGTCAAATTTGTGTTCGGAGTGGTTTAAAAATACTCCCGACACCCCGACTCTTGCAGCCTCTTCCGGAAGAGTCCAGCCTGTATGTGCACCATAACTGACCGGGTCAATGTGTTGAATCCAAACCTCAAGTGTTGTCGAAGATATTATATTTTCCGCGTCAATTGTCTGGACGACAGGAATAATTTTAACTTGACTCTCATGTGCAGCCTCCTCCAGGACTTTGGTCAAAAGGATGGCCTTCTGACCCGAACTTTCCTCAAAAGTCTTGTAATTAACAAATATCATATTATTCCCTGTTGAATGCCAAGTATGGCATTCAACTTTCCTTTATCAAATCCCACAACTGTCTCTTTTGTCCCGTCATCCTTCACAACCGAGACAAAAGGTACTCCAAGAAAACCTCCTGATGAGGCCGCCATTTCCGTCTTTGCCGTTTCATCCAAATCCACAAGCTTCTCCGTAAATGAAAGGCTTTTTTCTTTTAAATAGTCCTTCAGCATTTTGCAGTAAGGACACGTTGTTGTTGAATAAACAGTTATTTGCACATTCTCACCTCCCGCCTACCCGTATATCTATATTACGCAGAAAAATGGCCCAAGTCTAGAAAGAGCCTTCAAGAATGTGTTTGGTGCCCACCGCGACGATTACCTTATCGTAACCGGGGTAGGCTGAAGAATTGTAACTCAGGATCCATCCGCCTTTTGCCAATTTGAAAGTTCCGAGCAAAACGGTTTTCCCATTGTTTTCGAGCCAGGCCTGATAGGCCTCTCCGTTGGGTAAAGACGGAAGGTCTGCCAAAATTTCACTTCTTGTGGCAAGTCCCATCCCGCTCCCTCCGGAAACGTCCTTAAGCTCAATGGCCTCCCGATCTTCAGGAATCATCAAACCATTAAACTTATTCCTTATTTGTTGCTGAATACTTGGGGTGGGGGTGGGAGTTGGTTTCTGGGAGACCTTCGTACGGTTTTTGATCAGAAGAACTACGGCAACAACGGCTACTACAACGATAAAAGCGGCGAAGATGTTCTTTGCTCTCATTCTGAGCGAAAAATACCACCTGGTAAGGATAATGTCAAGTTTTTGGCCAATCTCAATTAACGCAAATTAACCGCACAATTCCCGCCAGGATCAGACCAGCTTCAAATAAATTCCAAAAAGGGTCAGCACCGCTGCTATTAAAAGCCATTGGGTTGAGGCCAACCAGATATCGCGGCCCATCCAGCCTGCGACTGAAAGCAAAACAGCAATAACTGCTCCGTAAATTAGATATTTCGAAATACTGGCCTTGCTTTTTTTATCTATTTTCAATTTACTCACCCCCCTATTTATATTACCACTTGACCGAATACATGTTTAAAAGTAAATTAGTTCCTGTTGGTGAATTACGGCGAAAATCCGTAGAAGTGCCGCTACTGTTATATCCAGAGCCCAACTTTTCAGTCCCGAGCAGGAAAATGAAAAAATATCTAAAAATAATTCTTCCCACAGTAGTCATCCTCAGCTTTGGATTAATTTTTTGGCAAGCCAAGACAAGCGGCCCGGTTTCCAAAAACCAAGAAGGGGAAACTGCCAAAAAGGTATCAGCCGTCTTAATAATAAATGGTTCCAGTCCACAATCTTACGAAATATCTGAGTTTGTGGGCAAGACCGCCCTTGAGGCAACCCAGTCCGTAGCCAAAGTGGCCACAAACGGAACCGGAGAAAATGCCTATGTAACATCAATAAACGGATATACGGCGGATGCCAAGAAGCGCGAGTTTTGGGAACTTGATGTCAACGGATCCCAATCCCAAGTGGGGGCAGGAAGTTATATAATCCAAAATAATGATGAAGTTCAATGGAAAATCAGTAATTACTAAGCTAGCCCAACCGGGGATTTTAATCGCAATCGGGGCTTTCTCGCGGCTAATCCCCCACCCGGCAAATTTTGCCCCTATCACCGCCATGGCTCTTTTTGGGGGTGTTTATCTGACTAAAAAGCAGGCCCTGACCCTACCTATCGCCGCCATGATTCTATCCGATTTTTTTCTGGGGTTCGACTCCGTTCCGATGAGGCTAAGCGTATACGGGAGCTTCATCTTGGCAGTCTTGGTCGGATTCTGGGTCAAAAATCACAAAAACCCAAAACATATTATCTTTGCCTCCATCCTTTCCTCAATACTTTTCTTCATAATAACCAATTTCGCAGTCTGGGCATTCGGCAGTATGTATCCAAAAAGTGTAACGGGTCTTATGCAGTCTTACTTTTTTGCAATCCCGTTCTTCCGGAATTCCGTATTGGGCGATCTTTTTTATAGCGGAGTATTTTTTGGAATCTACAACCTTCTTCTCAATAGCTCTCCCCGCGTGGCTTTGGCACAAAAACCCTGACTCTTTCCATTTCCCTTATCACCTTGGGGTAACTTTTTTTATCCGCCGGATCAATCCCCATTAGTTTCCCAAGTTTAATCCTGATATTGGGATTTTGGGCCCAACAGCCAAGTGTCAAACCAAGATAGATTCTCTGCCATTCCTGGTCTTCCCAGAGCATGTCGATATCCCAATCAACTACCGCTCGCCTGTCCTTCTTAATTTTCTGAATGATTTTCTGCAGTTGGGGCATTTCTCGATCAACGCTCCGAATTATTCGGTACGCCAATTGAGGCCCCGTTGGACTTTCCTCATTGAAAACACCTACCAAATTAAGGTCAAGCCCCAATGCGACCGCCATGCCAATGTCTACCCTTGAACCTTCCGAAGGTTCTCCTCCCAAATTCCATAAAATATCAACCCTTCCTCCCTCCTCGGCAGCTTTATGCAAGAAATTTAATTCCGTCATAACAATGTTGTAGCCGGTTGCATCATCCTGAGGAGCGTCATCAATGGGGTTAAAAACTCTGGCACCTTGTTTATGAAGAGACTCTACGTGTTTAGCAATTTGATCCGCCTGGTCCTCCGTGACTTTCCTGACAGGAGCTAATACGTAAACACGTTCTTTCGACATATTACGTAATATACATCCACAATCTCTGAAGTCAATCTAAGGAGGAACTAGAGAATAAAAAGTCCCACCAGGCCCACTAAACCAACATAAATTGCACAGGGAATTATTACACCTTTTAGTATTTTCCTTTCCTCATTTTTTAGTCCGACCGCAGCCTCTGCTGCCATTATGTCGGCCAGTGCGATCATGTTTCCTGCCGCTGCTCCGACAAGGGCCAATGCCAAAATTTTATCTACGCTAAAATTCAGTTCCCCAGCGGCAGCGGCCAAAAAGTTGCCAAACATCAAATTGGAAACGGTTATGCTTCCTGTAAGGAAGCTCCCGAAAGCTCCAACAATTGGTGCCCAAAGAGGTAAAAAGATATTTTTAACATGAACTGCAAGAAATTCGACCATCGACGGGAGAGATTTTAAATTGTTGACCGATGTAACCATTATTTGTGAAATTGCGGACATAAAAACAATCACCCAAAATGGTCCCAATGATCTTTTAAATGCTAATTTTATGGAAGATTTGAAAAAAACCACATCTCTTTTAAACGCCAACAAAGCCACGAATCCTGCAATCATAAATGCAAAGCCCGGATTAAAGTAGGCAAATGTATGCCTAATTATTATCGGAATTTGAACCCCAGAACTTCCAAGGATAAACTTTCCGGCAATTAAAATCAGGATTAAAAGTAAATAAGGAAACATAACCCTGCCGGGAGAAAGCGTTGCGGGGCGCGGATTGTCCACAAGTTCTTTTTCCTTCCTGGGTACAAAAATTCCTAGCTTCGTAGTGGCAAACACCAGGGCAAGGCCGATTACGGATCCAATTATTGAAGGGAATTCCTGGCCGAAAGGTACCGTTAGGATCGACGGTACGCAAAAAGCGATACCGGCCCAGATAGCAAAAGGCAGGGCTTCAAAAAATTCCTTTCTACTTTCCTTCTTGCCTTTGATCAAAAACCACAGCATAAAAACAGGTACCAATATTCCTACCAAATTAATATACGCCGCAGTCAGAGGAACCGAAGCTCCTGCAAGAGAACCGAAGCCTACTTTAATTGGGGTCCCGGCGGCACCAAAAATACCAGAGGTACTATTTCCCAAAATGGCAATTATGGCAGCGTTTATAGGAGCAATTCCAAGCCCAACCAGAAGAGGGGCAACGACTATCGAGGGGGTCCCAAACCCGGCAGTTCCTTCCAAAAAATTTTCAAAAAACCAGGCCAGAAATATTACCTGTATACGAAGATCTTTCGAAATGGATTCCAGGTGGTAGCCAATGTTCTCGATAATTTTTGTTCCCCGCATAATTTCCAGGAAAAAAATGGCTCCGAAAATGATAAAAAATATATCAAGGGCCACAAAAAACCCCTTTAAAAGGGAGCCTAAAATATATGCAGGATAAACCTGCCAATAAACCGCGGCTAGGGCGATCACCAGGACTAAAGTAATAAAAGAAACCCAAATAAGCGGAGTCTTTCTCCAGAGAAGAAGTATTAAAAACAGGATAAAAGGAGAGGCTGCTAGAACTGCCGGCAAAAGAGTCATTGTTCACATTCTAAACCAAAAGTACTCAGGCTTAAAGATTCTTCCTAAATTTGTTTAATATATGCCCTGTATTTCCCTCAACAAACGCTGGTAGAGCAGGTGCGTTCTTTGGGCAACGTCCGTGTGTCTTAATATGGATGATGGAGATTTCCGTACATATTCCATACCTTCAGGATAATCATCGCCGAATTGGGTTTGTGTAAAGTCTTTAATTCTTTTATCAGGAAGAAGATTAACCCAGTGGAATTCCAAATGCTTATATTTTGGGAGTGATTTCAAATCAGCCCGTAATAGTAAACCACCAAAAATTGGCCTCGCAACTAAAGAAACCGGAACACATGTACCATAAAGGGGATTATCCGGAGTCCACCTTTCCGGATCATATGAAATGCTGGCATCACAAATTCTGGGAAGAATCTGTTCAAACTCTTTTTCTGATATTTGGATTTCGGAAAACCTAGTTCTTTCTAATTTCATACGCGGTATTTATACGTTGAATCGGGCCAGATCGTCAAGGTGTTTCATAAAACTCTCCGAAATGAGAGTCCTGTTATTCGAATAGTTTTCAAGCCACCTGTAAGTATCATTCACAAAATATTTTATTTCTTTAGTGGGAATGTTTTCCAAATCGGGGTCGTGATAATAAATTCTTCCCAAGGTCATTCTTCTGCATTTTACACAGCTACCGCACCAGTGTTTAGGACTTTTTTCCGCAAGAAATTGTGTTTCTCTCTCCCATTTCCTACGAATATTGTGAAGCTGGTGCTCAGCTGAAAAACAATTCTGCACCAAGGGCAGAATATCAATCCCCATCTCCGATTCCAATTTAAGTACCGCCCCTACTGTTTCAACATCGTGCGCGTCCATTCCTTCTACTTGAGAACTAAGACCTGTGCCTTTTATCAGTTTATTAAAAAATATCCAAGCAGGCTTATATTCACTAAAGTGAGCATCGGGCTTTGTCTGCATATCTCCCTCTATAAAAATTTTTTCAACGTTAAATTGCTCAGCCGTCATTACGGTAACCAGGGCCAAAAACATATCCCGGGTGCGCATTACGGCAGACCCGGTATTGTCAGTTCCGTTTCTTAACCTTATTTCTGTGTATGGAACCCCAAAAACTTCCGCTTGAAGCCTGCTTGCCATCGCCTCTTTGTAATTCCCTTTGGGATTTAAGTTTCTAAGGTGGGTAATCATCACTTTCTGGTTTTCGTTAAGAAGCGTCGCCACTCTATAGACGGAGTCGAGTCCTCCTGAATGAGCATTTGCATATAATACCTTTTCCGTTTTTTTACCGTTCGCTGTAACAAACTTTGGGCGAGTTTGTTCGCTACCTTTAACTATCTTGGGCGGGGTAAAACCATAATGTTTATATAACTCATCCAAAAACACCCCGTAATCGACATTAAAATTTGTTTCAATTTTTTTTGGAAAATGACGGATTACCAAGTGTGCCAGCATTACCGTACGCAGAAGTTCTTGTGAAGATAATGGAGTACCCGCACCAAAATCAACTGGTTCCTCGATAAAAAGACTCCTGTCGTTATTTGTTGCTTTAAACGTTAAACCAAACGGATTTTTTGGAGAAAGATTCACTTGGATTTGCCCGGCACGCTCGGTATTCATAAATTTCCCGATTGTAGCACTTTTAACTACTTAACTCTGCCGAGATACTCTCCTGTGGTTGTATCAAGTTGGATTTTTTCTCCAACCTTGATGAATAAGGGAACTTGAACTTCGATCCCCGTTTCGAGTTTTACAGTTTTTTTGGGAGCATTTACGGTATTGCCAGCCACGCTATCCGGAGACTCGGTTACCTCCAGGGTAACATGTGCCGGGAGTGTGGCACCTATGGCTTTACCCTTGTACCATACAATCCAGCATTTTAGGTTTGGCAAAAAATATCCGAATTGATCCTCAACCAGGGCTAGCGGAATCGAAGCCTGGTCGTAGCTCTTGGGATCCATAAAGGTAAGATCGTCCCCGTCTCTATATAAATATTCCATTTCTTTTTTCTCAATCTCGGCAATCTCAACACTTTCGCCGGTTTTATAAGTAAACTCCCCTGCAGAGCCAGTCTGAACGTTTTTAAACTTAATACGCATAACCGGTGAGCCTTTCCCTGGAGACATAAATTCCGTTTTTGTGACATAAACGGGGGCTCCTTTAAAAATAATGAAGCTGCCTTTTATGATGTTGCCTGCGTTTATTGTGTCCATCGCACGCGTATTTTACCATTTCGCCAGTGAAATGACCAAGCTCTGCTAATTACGGATGTGCCAAGATTCGGCAATCTCAATCCAGGCTCAAAGGTCAAATATTTCTCCGGCGGGAAAGAACATGGTTTCGGAGACTGAAGGAACATCCGCCGCAAGCATAATGAGTCTGTCAACGCCAACCGCAATACCGGAAACCGCAGGTAGACCTTCCTTCAGAGCTTCTATCAAGTCTTCGTCAATCGGATATTCTATTTTTCTCTGCCGCTTTCTTTCTGCCAAATCCGCTTCGAAACGTTTCTTTTGTTCCTTGGCATCCGTCAGCTCCGAAAAACAGTTCCCCATTTCTACCCCCGCCAAAAACACTTCAAATCTTTCCGCAAACCGGCCGTCTGCTGCTTTTTTAGAAAGGGATGCTTGGGAAATCGGGTAGTTATAAATAAAGTAAGGCTTTCTCAACTTCAAAAGCGCCGGTTCAATCTTGTTAAAAAATATTTGATAAAAATCTTCATCTGCAACATCCTCAATTTTAAGTCCTGCGTATTTGGTAAAAGCTTCCTCAAAACTAATTCTCGGCCAAGGAAGACTCAAATCATAACTCTCCCCCTGATAATCCCACTTGGACAAATCTGCCTTGGGGTTAACGCTTGTGATGATCTTAGTAAAAAGATGTTCAAAATCCTTCATTACGTCCGTATAATCGGCATGAATTTTGTACCATTCAAGCATCGTGAATTCCGGGTTATGAAGAGAACTTACTTCCTCTTCATTCCTGAAACACTTCGTAATTTCAAAGCAATTACCGATTCCCGCCGCAAGAAGTTTTTTGATTGAAAACTCGGGACTCATAATTAAAAACCCTTGACGTTTTAATCCTTTTGAGGTTCTGAGTTCGGTTTGGAAAACTTCCAAATTCGGCTCGATTGAAGGAATGGGCACCAAGATCGGAGTAAAAACCTCATGAAAGTTTCTATCCTTAAAAAAAGACCTAATCGTATCAATTACCTTTTCCCGGACCAGATACCGGTTAATCAGCTTCGGATTATTTTTGATTCTTTGCCAAGTGCGCATATGAGGGTATTATATATCTTGTGAGGAAAGTGATCATTGTCAAAAAAACGGGTAAAAAGGGACGCGGGGTTTTTGCCCTCAAGGATTTTAAAGAGGGGGAAATAATTGAAACGTGCCCTGTAATTAATATTACTCCCAAGGAAAGAAGGATTGTTGAAAAAACAATCTTTAATTACTACATCTACCCTTGGCGAAGTACCCTAAGCGGTTCGCTGGCCTTGGGCTACGGCTCGATCTATAACCATGCTTACTCCCCCAACGCGGACTGGAAGCAGAATTTTAAAACAAACTCCATGGTATATAGGGCAGTTAAACCCATTAAAAAAGGTGAAGAAATCACCGTTAACTATAACGGCGAGCCCGATGACCAAACCCCGGTTGATTGGTTTGAAGTATCTTGAGAGTCTATGGAGTAAACGGTTTACCGTTAAAGAGGACTTCGATCCCCCCAGTGTCTCCATCTCACAATTCATAAGTAACCCCCGCCTCCATAAACATTTGTCTGGCGATTTCGATCGGTTCTTTCCAGTGATCGGGGGAGGAATCAAAGGTTTTTTTATGTCCAATCACTTTAATTATTCCCGAATCAATAATTGATTTCGCGCAATCGTTACAGGCAACCCAGCTTCCGTACATCGTAAGCCTTCCGTTTTAACCCCGTTTCTGGCTGCATATAAAATCGAGGCATGTTCTGCATGAACAACATATAAATATTTCGCGGGTCTTTCCAACCGTTCCGGGCTTTCAACCACACCTTTCGGAAAACAATTTGTTCCCCAAGCAACAACCCTTCCGCTTCCGTCAACCAAAATCGCCCCATTTTGAGTGCTTCTATCGGTGCTGTTTTTAGCCGCAAACTCGTAAGCTTGCCTTAAGTATTCTTTGGACATTTCTGATGCTGAAGTTACAGCAACTGGATAGATTAGGCGCAAGTGGGAAAACGTGATACAATACGTAAACTATGGGAAATTTTAATAGAGATGGTGACAGGGGCGGCGGATACCGCGGCGGTTTTAACCGCGGCGGAGGCAGGGGTAGTTTTGGCGGACGAGGCGGGGGGTCTTCTTTCGGTGAGGATAGAGGCAGACGCGAGATGTTTAAAACAGTTTGCAGCAACTGCGAAAAAGAGTGCGAGGTTCCTTTTAGACCCACAAACGGTAAACCGGTTTATTGCAGTGATTGTTTTGAAAAAATGGGTGGTGGCGGAAGAGGCGATACACGGAGGTTTGATGACAGGAGCCGTGCTCCCCAAGCTCAAGGTGGACCGGATTTGGGCGCAATTAACGCCAAACTGGATAAAATTTTGAATATCTTGGAACCCAAGGTAGCTACCCCGGTTATTCCCGCTCCGGTTGTGAAAGAAGAAAAAATTGCAGATAAGGTAGATCTTTCAAAAATCAAAAAAGCGGTTAAGAAAGCAGTCAAAAAAACAGCTTCAACTAAGAAAAAATAACTGCTATTGGTCCCTTTCCCCCCGTATCGTTTCCGATTCCTGATTTAATGTTTTACCCATTTCCCTAAAAAAATCGACCATATTAATACATCTACAAGGTACATAAAAAGTTACCAGTATTAAGACCAATGTCTATTTCTATCCCTGAAAATTCGGTATGGCATTTTATCATCTCGCGGACACTAAGGGCTTTCGTGGTTTCCATCAAACAAGCCATTTGGTATTTGTCCGGTCCGTCAAACATACTTGGATATATCATAGGACTCAAAATGCCGTGAAACAATCGGGAGTTATAAATTCATCCGAGGAGTTTCCACGAGTAAGAACAGCTAGGCTCCCCCGGGAGGATTCGAACCTCCAACCTCGATCTTACAATAGCCCTTCTGTTACCAAAAGGATTGGACTATCTCATCACCCCAAAAGGGCGTCAGGTATATAGTCTCTACACATTTACACCTTTGTGATTTAGCTCGGGATTGACCCATTTTTAGTGGGTGTTCCCCGAATTAGCCTGATTTTCACTTCTAAATTGCTTTAGAAGGCTGCCTAATTTGACAGGATCTCGCTCTACCGTTGAGCTACAGGGGATTATAAAAGAACGCCTGATTATATCAAATATTAAGTTCGGCTGGAAGTTCAAATCTCAAAAATTTGAAATACCCAAGGATCTTGTAACCATCCAAAAAGCGTGATATAAACCTGCTATGGCAGAAAGATCTCAGGGAAATCCTATCGGTGATGAATGGGATAGTGGAAACTATGATAGTTTTTTTAATCAGGGTTTAAGTGCAATGGACCCAAGGTTTGATCATGAATTAAGAAGATACAGAACATCTTTAAATGATAAGCCGGGGTTGCGGGAAAGAATAAAACAAATTATTGAGAGTGTAGGTTCAAAATTAAGGGTGCGTAAGTGAATTCCCTATTTTTCCCAAACGTTGTATAATCCACTGATCGGTATGTCGCTAATCTGGTTGAAAAAACAAGTCCAAGACCTCAAAGACCAACATCTCTACAATAACATTCTGACTATTGAGAGCGCGGTCGGACCCGAAATTAAAATTGGTGGTAAAAAACTTCTGAACTTTTGTTCCAATAATTATCTTGGTCTTGCCAATAACCCCGAAATGAAAAAGGCTGCAATTGCCGCCATTAAAAAATACGGAATTGGTCCGACGGCAGTCAGAACCATAGCAGGAACAACTGTTTTGCATAAAGAACTGGAAGCTGCCCTTGCCAAATTCAAAAAAGCTGAAGCAGTAATCACTTTTCAAAGCGGATTTAGTGCAAATACCGCCGTTATCCCGGCACTAGTAGGTGAAGGGGATTTAATTTTTTCCGATGAGCTTAATCATGCAAGTATTATTGACGGATGCAGGTTAAGCAAAGCCGAAGTAATCAGATACGTTCATATTAACCCGGTCGATTTAGAGGAAAAATTGAAAGCAGCGGATAAAAAAACTAAGAAATTAGTTATCACGGACGGGGTATTTTCTATGGACGGCGATATTGCCCCCTTAGATAAAATTTATGCTGTAACTTCAAAATACGGCGCAATGCTCATGGTTGACGATGCCCACGGAGAAGGGGTGTTGGGCACTTCCGGCCGGGGAATAGTTGACCATTTCAAGCTTCACGGAAAGGTTGATGTGGAAATAGGGACTATGAGCAAGGCCTTCGGTGTTGTTGGCGGAATGGCCGCAGGTAAAAAAGAACTAATTGAATGGCTATCCCAACGCGGAAGGCCCTTCCTTTTTAGCAGCGCCATGACCATCCCTGATGTTGCAGCCTGCATTGCAGCCGTTAAGCTTTTGACAAAATCGGGTAGTTTGGTCAAAAAACTTTGGAAGAACGCTGACTATCTGCGGACGGGCCTTAAAAAACTTGGCTTTGATACGGGATCAAGTATTTCCCCAATAATCCCCCTAATGCTGGGTGACTCAAAACTGGCACAGAATTTCAGTAAGGAACTATTTAACGAGGGACTTTTTGCAAAAGCCATAGTCTACCCGACCGTAGCTCAGGGTAAAGCCAGAATCAGAATTATGAATTCTGCAGGGCACTCAGAACAGCATCTGGATAAGGCTCTTAAAATATTTGCGAAGGTCGGTAGAAAATTAAATGTAATATGACCACGATCCTCATAACCGGAGCGGGTGGAGAAGTTGGCTATACTCTAATCCACGAACTGGCTAAAAATAAGGATAATTATGTAGTCGCCACCAGCCTTCACGATCTTCCTCCCGAATCGGAAAAAGAAAGCAGCGAGTTTATCCAAATGGATATAACGGATAAAGACTCCGTAACCTCAGTTTTTGCAAAACATGAATTCGATACCATTTTTCATCTTGCCTCCATTCTTTCAACCGGCGGCGAAAAGACTCCGGAGCTTGCACTCGACGTGAATACCATCGGTTCAATAAATATCCTCGAGGCCGCAACGAAACAGGGGTTAGAAATAAAAAAGTCTATCAAATTTATTTTTCCGAGCTCAATCGCGGCATACGGTATTCCAAACCTTGAAGAAAAGAAAAAGGCGGGAAAAGTAACCGAAAAAGAATATGGCCATCCCATTACGATGTATGGAATGACAAAAATATTCACCGAAAATCTTGGAATTTACTTTTCCGAAAACTACCAGATGCTTTCGGATATCGATAGGGACAACCTAATAGATTTTAGATGTGTAAGATTCCCCGGTCTTCTTTCTCCCGACACCCTCCCATCGGGAGGAACAAGTGATTACGGAAGTGAAATGGTCCACTCTGCCGCTCAAAAAAGGGATTACGCAAGCTTTGTCCGAGCAGATTCAAAAATTCCTTTTATGGCAATGATTGATGCAGTAATGGGAATTATCAAACTTTCCGAAGCCGACAAAAAATCCTTGTCTCAAAAAGTCTACAACATTAGGGGTTTCAGCCCTAGGGCTTCAGAAATCGCAGACGAAGCGCATAAACTTTTCCCAGGAACCAAAATTACATACGATAACATAAACGAAATCCGTCAAGGAATTGTTGATTCTTGGCCGGAGGATCTTGACGATTCTCCTGCACAAAAAGACTGGGGTTTTAAGGCAAAATATGATTTTGAGAGAACTTTTGAGAAATATCTTCTTCCGAAAATTAAAGAAAGGTACGGAATTTAATCCAAATAATCCTGAAGCTTCTTGCGTCTGCTTGGATGTTTAAGTTTTCTTAGAGCTTTTGCCTCAATCTGGCGGATACGCTCACGGGTCACCCCAAACACCTTCCCTACTTCCTCCAAAGTCATTGCTTTACTGCCTTCCAAGCCAAATCTGAGTTTGAGAACTTTTGCTTCTCTATCCGAAAGAGTTCCCAGAACCTCCTCCAGATGATCCTTAAGTAGTTGCTTACTGGCCTGGTCAACCGGAGAAAGCGTCTGCTCGTCAGGAATAAAATCTCCCAAAAAGCTTTCCTGATCTTCCCCGACAGGGGCTTCAAGTGAAGTTGTCTCCTGGGCAATTTTAAATATCTCGCGGACCCTATCTCCCTCTAGCTCCAACTCTTCTCCTATTTCCTCCGGCGTAGGCTCCCGCCCCAGCTCCTGCATCAGACGCCGGCTGGTTCTATAAATTTTATTAATCGTTTCAACCATGTGCACGGGTATTCTGATGGTTCTGGCCTGATCGGCAATTGCGCGGGTTATGGCCTGCCTGATCCACCAGGTAGCATAGGTTGAAAATTTATAGCCTTTTCTCCAGTCATATTTCTCAACGGCTCGGATTAAACCCTGATTTCCTTCCTGGATAAGATCAAGAAGAGATAGACCGCGGCCGATATATTTTTTGGCAATGGAAACTACCAGTCTTAAATTGCTTTCCGTAAGTTTGTCCTTGGCCTTCTTGTCGGCTTTCTCGTATCTTTTGGCAAGCTCGACTTCATCCTCGGCGAGAAGTAGAGGAACTCTACCGATCTCCCTTAGATACTGCCTGACGGGGTCGGTTGATTCTATCCCCTCGAGCTTTGTCAGAAGTTCAATCTCGCGGTCAAGTTTCTCTTTGGCCTTTTCATCGCTTTCAATCTCCCCCGGAGTCACCGACTCAAATACATCAATCCCCTCGGCCAAAAGCTTCTCGTAAAAGTCGTCAAGTTCGGCGACCCTTTCTTCGGCATCAGGGAATACTTCCATGATATCTTCCTGGGTCAAAAAACCCTGATCACGGCCTTTTTTAATCAAATCCAGAACTGGTTTTCGAATCATTTTATGTAATACCCGACCTGCTACCTGTCATCTTCATTCAGAATCAAACCTCCCCCTCTTTCTTCTTCATAGCCGGAAAGTGATTTGGCGAGTTTGTTAAATTCATTTTGAGCTTTAAGAAGCTTATCGGCTTCGCCTTTTTCTTCCGTCTCCCTCATTTGAGATGCCAAAAGTTTTAATTTTTCTTTTACAGTATGTATTTTAAGCTCTTTTTCGACTAAATCCAACTCCCTCCTAAGTTCGTCGGGATTATCCAATAAATTCTGGTTGTCACTTAAGACCATTTTCGCAAATCCGTCAAAAAGCTCCGCGGGCAGACTTTCACCAAATTTTGTTACATCGAAGTCTTTTCCGGAATCAAATTTGGCATATTCTTCCACAAGCCTTTTATTTAGAGGTAGGGTGATAAGTCCTGCCGTCTTTTGGGAAAGAAGTATCTTGGGATCGGATTGAAATGCCATCGTCAAAAACCTTTCCTCAAGTAGCTCGCGCCGGACAGAGCCCTCTGTCATTTTAAATGATGGGGGGGGTTGGGGACTTACCGGATTTTTGTCCGATATCTTGGCAAGCTCCTCCAAAACAGCTTCCAAAGGTACACCAAGTTTTCTGGCTACAACGTTCGCGTAGTGTGACTGAACTATCTTGTCTCCGATCTCCCCTAAAATCGGGATTATCTCCTTTGAAATTTTGGATTTACCGGACCCGCTTTCGGGGTTAATCCTTGCAAAAACGGAGTCGATAAAATAATCATAGACTCCCACTGCACTTATCAGATCCTTTTTGTAACTTTCGATGTTCCCCCTGGCCGCTTCATCCGGATCTTTAAATCCCGTTATTCCCGCAATCTTTACTTCAACGCCCGTGTCCCCGGCAACCTTAATTCCGCGCCGTGCGGCCGCATCCCCCGCCACGTCGCTATCAAGAGCCAGAATGAATTTCTGGGCAAACCGCGACAGAAGCTTTACTTGTTCCTCCGTCAGGGCCGAACCCTTAATTGCAACAACATTTTTAATTCCCGCCTGCCATGAAGAAATCAAATCCAGCTCCCCCTCAACGACAATCGCAACTTTTTTCTTTTTGATTTGTCCCCGAGTCAGATTCAACCCATAAAGGACGCTGCTTTTATGATAAAGCGGCGTTTCGGGTGAATTTATGTACTTTCCCGTTTCCCGTTTATCCCAAGGTAAAACCCTACCCGCAAAGCCGATTGGGTTGCCCCTGTGGTCAAAGAGAGGGAAAATGACTCTGCCGTTGAACCTGTCATAAAGATCCCGCCCCCGTGCAATGCCCACCCCGACTTTCTCTATGTCAACGGGCAAAAATTTTTTCTTGTCAACGAGAAATTTTTTTAAAGCGTAAGAACTTTCTGGGGAAAAACCCAACTTAAATTCTTCTATCGTCTCCTTTTTCAAGCCCCTCTCTTCTTTCAAATACTTAAGTGCCTTCGCCCCAACCGGGTGTTCGAGGAGTAAATAATTATAAAAACGTACAACCTGGGAATTTATCTCAATAAGCTTTTCTTTTTCCGAAGACTGTCCGAAATTTGTTCTTTCTAGTTTAATTCCTGCTTTATCCGCGAGATATTTTAAAGCCTCAGGAAATTCCATCCCGTCATATTGTTCCAAAAAGGAAAAGACGTCGCCCTTGGCATCACAACCAAAACATTTGAAAATTTGAAGCTCCGGAGAAACCATGAAAGACGGGGTTTTTTCTCCATGGAAGGGACAAATTGCCTTAAAATTTCTGCCTGCTTTTTTAAGCTGGATTCTCTCCCCGATAATTGCAACTATATCCGTTCTTGCTTTTATCTCATCGATTTGATTTTCAGGCATACTACCCCGATTATATCATCCACACCCGAATAAAAGATGAAGCTAAATCTCAAAATCTAAAATCTGAGGCAAATGATCAGAAATCTCGTTATGTGGCACCTCAAACTTCTTAACTTTTATCTCACTTGAGACAAAAACGTAATCGGCAAAATGCTGTCTTTTATCTCGCGGAAACTGTTGCCAACATAAACGGTTTCTCGTCTCTCGAATATTAAAGTCTCTGGTTAAATTTCTGTATCCGGTCTCCTCAATCATTTTTATACTCTTTGTGTCGGGCATTAAATTAAAATCTCCGCCAATCATTTTTAACCCTCTTTTGCCTGCAAAGAAGTTAATAATTATTTCGGATTGTTTAATGCGGGTGGGCGTATCAAGCTTATCCCCCGGTAGTGTTTTCCCATGAACACTTCCCAACCAGAGTTTCTTTTTCCCGATTACAAGTTCGGCAAATTGCATAAAACCAAGGTCCCGGATTGACTGACGGTATATCAAAACCTTGCCGGTTTTGCCGTTTTTTACTCTCTTCGCCAAAAAAATTGCCTGACCGCATGAAACTCCAAATGTTTTAATATAATGTCCTTTTTGATATAAGCCATTGAATTTTTTCAGAATGGATGAAAGGTTGGAATATAAAGCCGGGGAAACCTCCATAAAACAAAAAATATCCGTTTTTGAAGACTCTTTTTTGACAAAATCAAAAAACGGTTTTTCTGCTTTTCCAAACCAGGAGTTTAAAAAAATTACCCTCAAGCGGAGAGGGAGGGATTTGAACCCTCGATAACCTTGCGGTTATACCCGATTTCCAATCGAGCGCACTAGGCCACTATGCGACCTCTCCTTGTGAAGCTATTATACCAAAGATGTCTAAGGGTTATTTTTTACTCTTGGATAGCAAACTCTCTTTTTCTTCATCCGTCAAACCGGTTTTGAACATCAAAGCCGTATGCACTTATTAAGAATGCTTTAGATTTGTCTCTCTCAAGCGTTTCACGCTCATTACGCAGGGTAGAAAAGCCATTTCAAGTTTTGATTTACCGTGTAAAAAATCGTAAGTATTTGGACAGTCACTTGTTTTTGTGCCCCCGAGGTGAATTGAACACCTATCAGAAGTTCCGGAAACTCCTACTCTATCCGTTGAGCTACGGGGGCAAGATCTCTTTAGCCTTTTTGAGTATTCGCTTTTCACCCGGAAAAGAGAGCGTTTTATAGGCTTTATCAAATGGCAGCCATGCAGTTTCGGACGTTTCATCGTCATGGCCTTCGGGTAAATCCCGAACATATTCCATCAAATAAAATGTAACGAACTTTAAAATTTTACCTCTATCCGGTGTGTTAAAAAAATATTTTTCGGTTCCGATCTTCTTGATAATTACAGCCTCCACCCCTCCCTCTTCACTCACTTCCCGCAGGGCGCTTTTTTGCAGAGACTGCTCGTCGGCTTTTACCTTTCCGCTAGCCATCGGTCCAGGAATTTCGGGCGTAACATTGTCAATCCAACCTTTAGGCAACCGCCAATACGCTTCCGGGTATAGTTTGCTTTTCGAAGATTTGGTTATTAACCACTCGTCGCCCTTAAAGACAACCCCGCCCGAAGAAAATTCACGGGTTATCAATAAAGTTTGACTTTGTGCGTTTTTTCCCACTGTTTTAAAACCTCGCGGGCCAATCTGAACATATCTTTTTCTCTTTTGAGAGGTACTTTTTTAACCGCTTCAGCGTATTCCAACCACTTAAATTCGGCAAATCCGATAAGTTCGCTCGACCCGCCTTTTTGAAGCATGAGGTAGTAGTAGTATTTCTGAGGAAGAGATTTATTATTTAATATTGTTGTTCCTGTAGCCCTTCCTACCTCTTCCAGTACTCTGGTTGACATTCCTCCCTGTTCCCCCGTAAGCCTGATTACTGACCGCACCGACGATTCGCCCTTTCTTACAATAACCTTTGGAATTTCCCAGTCTCCTTCTTCCTTTGTTTTTACCAGCAAGAACTGGCGTTTCCCACGGTTATCTCTAAAAACCACCGCTCCCCCTATCGTTATCTGTTGATTGTTTTTACTATTGATCATTTTTTTGACTGGGCGGGAATCGGTCCTTCTCAGGGCGGAGGGTACAGGATTTGAACCTGTGTAGGGATCACTCCCTCGAGTTTTCGAAACTCGTGCAATTGGCCGCTATGCGAACCCTCCAATTTCCCCCCGTGTGCACCCGGACAGAATTGAACTGTCATCAAGGGCTCCGCAAGCCCCTACTCTATCCGTTAAGCTACGGGTGCTTGCTTAATTATTTATTTCCTGGCAACTTGGCCGCAAACCAGCTTGTAACTTTATCCAAAGCGGTAGGAGAAACCTCTTCGTAGGGAATATAGGTGGAAACCTCTTTTTTGATCTTCTCCTTTACTTCGGGTGTTATCATAAATTCCATTCTACCCGGAAGCAAAACCGTGTCTACCACCAGCAACTCGTTGTCAAACCTTTTGGCAAACCAGTAACGGTTTAGATACTGCCACTCGGTGAGCTTGCCCGCAATCTTCACTCCCTTCGTGGTTATTTTGTAATCGACATCTTCCGGTTGAACTGTCGAAAGAACGTAGTACAAAAATACCAGGGAAATAATTAAGATGACAGGCATTATTCCCTCGGCCAGGAAAAGAACGAGGCTGACAATTCCTGCTACGGCAAAGGTTGTAACATAAAACTGCCTATCCCGTCTTTTAAATGGCCTTGCGGAAGCGGTCCAGGTAACCAGATCCCGCTCCGGCTCACGCCTGACAACAACTGCCTGCGGCTCGTTATTTAATGTGCTTTGACTCTCAGATTTCTCACTATCGGCAGGATCCATACTACGCATAGTATACCTCAAAACCTGCTATAATTGCAGTGCCTAAATGGAGGATATGCCGAGCGGCTAAGGCAAAGGTTTGCTAAACCTTGGTCACGTAAGTGGCCGGTGGGTTCGACTCCCTCATCCTCCGCCACGGTGGGTGGGCAGGACGGTAATGCGCGAGTCTTGAAAACTCGTGGGCGCAAGCCCTAACAGGTTCGACTCAATCCCTGAACGCATTAGCGGAATAATAAAAGATCTCAGTAAAAGGCAAAAAATTTCACCTCACAATAGACTTGTTAACTCGTTTATGTACGGTTTCGATAACCAAGACGAGGCTGGTAGAGAAGCCTTTATAAGACGATTGAATGGTGAATCTTTGCCAACCGACCCCAAGTTAAAAGACTTAATTTCCGGAAGAAAATCTACTTCGCGATAGTTAAACCCCAAACCTTCTCTACCCCGGCTCTTTTCAGAACTTTTGCGGCTTCTCTAAGAGTCGAGCCTGTGGTAAAAACATCATCGAAAAGAATAACTGAACCGGGAATTGGTAATTTGAAATTCATAACAAAAACGCCTTTCAGATTTTGTTTTCTCTTCTCTACCGGTAACTCGACTTGAGAAGATGTGGATCTGACCTTGACTAAAAAATCAGAAACAAACTTCCAATCCATCTGCCTTGCTACCTCTTCTCCGATTTCCTCCGATTGATTAAAACCCCTTACATTTTCCCTGTGCCAGTGAATCGGAATGGGCACCAAAATCCCCTTAACAAGTGGGGTTACTTCCTCAAGCTCCCGGATGAAAGCGTTTGTCAACTCTTTTCCAACTTCTGTTGAATATTTGTATTTCAATGCCAGGATTGCTTTTTTTATAGCCCCCTCGTAATCCCAGATTGACGTAAGTCCGTCCAAACCATAAACCATACGGCACTTT
>LCIL01000003.1 GCA_001001045.1 Candidatus Woesebacteria bacterium GW2011_GWA1_44_23
GTGTAGGAAGCCCTTCAAAGAAGGTTTGCTTTACAGGTGTCTCTTCCCTAAAGAAGAGCGCTGAGTGTTGTACGGTATCCGCATATTACTTATCCACATATGGGGACACTGAAGCGAAATGTAAGGGTTTGAGGCTAACAACTATATCAAACCATACATGTCCTCTATAAATTTTGTGTTCGGTTTTTCTTCGCCAAGCCACATACGTCGCAATTCGTGAAAACTACCTATAATATTCGTGAAAACGAAACTGTACCGGTACCAATATATCCTATAATTATAGGATGTTCCACCCTCCTCCCCTGCCTGTATGTCTCCCGAATTTGCGCGCTTGATCTTTTTTTAAATTTAGCCTCCCCAGTGCGTGGCGAAAAACATTGCGACAAAAACCAGGACTCCCACAATGACGTGTTCCCTAACGGTCGAGGAAAAAAGCCTGCCGTCAAGCTTTGCCTGCCCGAGTCCTAGAAGCATATAGAAAGTCACCGTCAGAAAAAGCGATCCGGTAACAACTGTTACCGGCCAAAAATATAAAACCGCCGCGATCTCCATTGTCAAAAGTGAGGATGTGGCAGTTATCGTTACAAGATCTTTGGAAAGTTTGGTTTCCAAAAGTACCGTCCAGTAGCCCTGGAGATATAGTAAGAAGGAGACAACAAAGATGAAAGGAAGCAAATAATAAATCTCGGTTTTGATTGACAATATTGCGTCAAATACAAGGAAAGATGTTAATAGACTGAGTACAAAACCTACTCCCCTAGCCGCTCTTAGGAGGGCGATGGTCCGGACGGATGCCACCGAATAGATATTCGCAGTAAGGCAGAGGACGTAGATGCCAATTGCGTAAAACATAACGATGGGTATGCGGGCAAATACGTTTGTAGGAAGGAGGAACCAGAATACACCGACACCAAGCGTAAAAATGGTCGGCAAAACCAATGTAAGGAGCGTCATTTTACGTCCCAGACTTTCCATTAGAGACCAATAAAAAAGCACCATGGTTAGAATACCGAGTGCCCCTATTGACCAAAAACGGTTTTGGTCAGTTAAAAACTGGATTGCGATAAATCCAAGTGAAAGAAGTATTGATGTAACTATGAATCGGCGGCGCTTACTCATATTAGGCAGGAATCTGTTTTACTATTTCATCGGGAATATCCAAATTGGAAAAGACTTTCTGTACGTCATCAAGACTTTCTATGTCATCCAAAAATTTCAGTGCCTTTGCCGCCTCGGCAGGACTTGAAACCGTATGGAAATTCTTGGGCTTCATTTGCAGTTCTGTTTCCATAATTTCAAAGCCCTTCTCTATCAGTTTCTTGTGTACGGTCCCAAGACTCTCGGGCGCAACATAAACTTCGAGTCCGCCCTCCGTATCTTCTATGTCCTCTGCCCCGGCATCTATCAACTGAAGCATTTGATCATCGGGGTCGGTGGTTTTTTTGATAAGCATGAATCCTTTGCTTTCAAAATTAAAAGCCACCGCATTTGGGCCTGCCAGACTCCCCCCTCCCCTCTCGAAAACGTTTTTAATTTCCTGAGCGGTCCTATTTTTATTATCACTCATAACCTCAACCATTACCCCAAATCCTCCGGGGCCAAAACCTTCATAGGTTATCTCCTCCAGGTTGGCGGATTCCGTGGTAGCCTTGGCGATTGCTCTTTCGATATTTTCTTTGGGCATACTGATTGCCCGGGCTTTATCAATTTCAAACCGGAGCTTGAAATTCATATCGGGGTCGGCTCCGTTTTTTGCCGCAATCATGATGGCACGCGCCATTTTACTGAAAAGATTCCCTTTGGCAGCATCATTCGTTGCCTTCTGACGTTTAATTGTTGCGTAGTGTGAGTGTCCGCTCATAAGTCCTCTAAGGCTCGATTATAACCAAATATTGACTGTATTGGAAGTGGCTGGACTAACCCTATTGACAAGTACTGCCTGCCATTTATACTCAAATACAGTTTAATACAATGGACACACCTGCCTCTCAGACAGCCATCAGCATGGCACTTTCGGGCGATTGGTCGGGGGCCGTGAAAGTTAACCTCGAGATAATATCAGGCTCCCCGGAGGACGTCGACGCCATCAACAGACTTGCAAGGGCTTACTGGGAACTCGGTAAGGTTACGGAAGCGCGCGAAGCCACAAAAAGAGTTCTGAAAATGGATCCCTGCAATCCTATCGCTTTAAAATGTTTTGAAAAGTGGAAATCGGTCAATAGCCCTTGCGTCCGTTTTGCAAGTCCTACCTCTAACGAAAGTTTTTTGGAGGAGCCGGGAAAAACCAGACTTGTAACTCTCCTTAACCTGGGAGACGCCAAAATTTTTGCCAACCTTGATCCGGGTGAGGAGGTCAAACTTTTTTCGCACTCGCACAGGGTCTCAATTAACACGCTGGACGGAAAGTATATAGGACGGCTTCCGGACGATTTGGCCGCAAGACTCAGAAGCTTAATAAAAGGCGGAAACAAATATCAGGTTCTAATGAAGTCCGTCGACCCGAAAGAAATAACGGTTTTTATCAGGGAACTGGAAAAAGGGCCGAACGCCCCCGATATTCCTTCATTCCCGACCGAGAAAATTGACTATGTCTCCTTTACTCCCCCGGAACTTATCCATAAGGATCCACCCGAAACTCCGAATCTTGAAGAAACTCCCGACTGATAAAAAGGTCAGAACCGTTTTGCGAACTTTTGACCCAAATCAATTTCCAGATCAAAGTTTCCATTCTCGGTACTTACCTTGCAGGAAAATATACTGGCAACTTTTTTGACGGCCATCGGATTTGATCCGGAGACGGTACAGTCGGTGTCCGCCGCTTCCTTCTTATTTATCGAGACGACTTTCCCCCCCATTACCTCAATGATGGCTCCGACTTTATCCGCTACCCCGGGGACTCCCGTAGCATCCCCTATGGCAACCCTTAAGCTGCTGCCGGATGTGGTACCGCTTTCGAAGTTGCCGTCGGCAAAATAAATGGTCAACCGCTGAGACACGTTGCCGGCAAGAACATATCCCATCTGTGAGTCATTAAGTTTCTGCTTTACCAAAAACTGATTTTTCCCCAAATCCAGTAAATTTTTATTGCTTACGCCTACTTTCAAGGAAAATATTCCCGCCGAAATTCTGTCCCCAAAAGCAATATTGGTGGACTTTGGAAAAAATATAAAACGGAAGACCCCGAAGGAATTTGAACCTGTAAGCGCGCCGGCATCGCTGTCGCTCCATAAAACCACAGGGAACAAAAAATTCTGGGTAATTGTGGCGGACAAAAGGCTCCCGCCAAGCTTTTCGTTCACCCCGAGCTGCCAGACATTTTTGATACGCAGTTCACCGTAATTCCCGGCAACTTCCACCTGAGTGTCCCCGGGAATAACCAATGTAGTCAGTTCCGTGAGTTTCGGATCCAGTACTGATACAGCCACGTCACCGTTTTCCAAACGGAATGCAAATGCAAATTTATTCTCCCCGTCCCAATATTTTGTGCTAAGTTTGATAAAGGCAAAAATTCCCAATATCAATATAATCGGCAAGATAACTTTTAGAAGTATTCCGGACAACCTCACGGTCTTTCTTCTTTTTTCGATTAGTGCACGGCGTCGGGCAGAACGCATAATAAAAAATAAACTACCTACTGTGTGACGATCTTAAACTCCTGATCAAGTCATTTATTTCGTCTCTCCTTTTTCCGCGGCTGGCAAGGACACCGCGGATAATTTGCAGGGCAGCCTCAAATTCGGGTTGAACGATTTTATCAACCCTAAGCGTTTTCAGTTTTTCCCAATCCTCATCCCTGTGGGCTCTGGAAATAATTTTGACGTCCGGCGCAACGGTCTGTACATAAGTTATGAGGGTTTCCTGAACCACCCTGTCAGGGATTGCCAGGATAATGGCTTTGGCTCCCCTGACTCCGACCGCCTCAAGCACTTCCGGTTCCGTGGGGTCCCCGTAGATAACCGTTACCCCGGCATCCTTCAACTCCTGGACGACTTTTTGGTTATAATCGACAACGACAAAAGGGATTCCGTATTCTTTCAGTGCTTTCCCCACCCAGCTCCCTACCCTGCCGTATCCGCAAATAATTATATGATTTTCAAAAATGCTCACATCCGTGTCGTGCCTTTCCCCGCTCATAAACAGTTTGGATAGGCTAGGATATTTTGCAGTCAAAAGTTTCATTTTCCGCCAAAATGGAACAATTGACTTATATAGAATTGGGGAAAGAATCAGAGTCAGAAGAGTAACGGCAATACCGATTGAGGTTTCTTCGGGGCTTAATATTTTTAGAGCCAAAGAAGCGGAAAAAATAACAAACGCGAATTCTCCGACCTGGGCCAACCCGAAACTGTTGGCTATCCCGGTTTTCCCTTTATACCCGAAGGCCGAACTGACAATAAATGTAACCAGAATCTTTAGGGTTATGACTATGAACGTCAAAACTAAAATCAGTCCGAACTTGGAAATAACTACCGCAGGGGCAACCAAAAATCCTAAAGTTACGAAGAAAAGCGCAACAAAAAGGTCTCTCAAGGGACGCATTTCGGCAAAAATCGCATGGTGTTCTTGCGACTCGGAAATTACCACCCCCGCCAAGAATGCCCCCAGTGCGGGCGAAATCCCGAAAAGGGATGTTACGGCAGCAGTTCCCAAGGCGAATGCGATTGAGGCTAAAAGCAGCAGTTCTCTTGAATTTGTTCCGGCCAGAATATGGATAAAATAAGGAACAACCTTTTTACCTAGTAGGACTACCCCCAAAATAACCAATATCACCTTTACTGCCGAGAGAACCACTCCGCCCACCCAGTCCCCGCCCGTTGCGGCTAAAAAAGGCAATGCCACCATCATAGGTATTACCGCGAGATCCTGAACAAGGAGCCACCCAATCATGATTTCCCCGTGCATCGTATCCGTCTCTCCCCTATCTGCGAGGATTTTGACAAGAACGGCGGTTGAGGAAACCGAAAAACCAAGTGAAAGAACCAGAGAAACGGCTGGTGAAAATCCGAATAAATAGAGGGTTATATAACTGAAAAGAGTAACCAAGACAATCTGGATCAGACCTCCAAAAACGGCAATCCGCAGATATCTGGAAAGCCTTTTGAAAGAAAGCTCAACCCCGATTGAAAAAAGTAAAAGGATTATTCCGACCTCGGCCAGGCCCGAAACTTCCTTTAAGCCCGGTGGCAAAATTGCACCAACGACAATCCCTGCGATAATGTATCCCACAAGTCCCGGAGCCTTAATGACTTTGGCCAGAAATCCCCCGGCAACTGCAGAGACAACTACAAAAAAAAGCCCTAGGGTCAGATCCATACATTCAGTTTAGATTCTAGCCAGTCTTGTGTAAAGTGGATGTGAAATTATATACTTGGATAGTTATATGCCCATTTTACTTCTTACATTTTCCCTCTCTTTAATGTTTTTGATCATTTCTGCCAACTTTCTTTTAAAGTTCATCGAAAAATTCTCAAAACGGATTAAAATTTCACCCTTAATTATCGGTGCTACCTTAATTGCCATAGGAACGTCCCTTCCCGAAACTTTTGTAGCCGTTTCCTCGGTTGCCCAAAATGCAGCCGATATTTCCTATGGAGATATATTAGGTTCAAATATCGCCAATATTTGCCTCGTTTTGGGACTTGGGATTCTTCTTTTCCCCGTAAGGGTCGGGACCGAAAAGACGCAAAGGAATAATATTATTATGCTTCTTACTACCGCTTATTTTATAGGGGTACTGCTTGCTCCGCCTGAGTGGCGTAAGACTCTGGGCGTATTTCCAGTTTTATTCTATATAGTTTTTCTGATTATCGAAATTATCTGGGGCGAAATCGGACGCTTTAAGGAGGACAAAAAAGCTCTTGCCAAAATGCCCTCCTCGAGAGGTTCAACGGCGTTATATTTGGTAGGCATCCTGGCATCCATGGGAGGGCTTTTGATTTCAAGCCACTTTTTGGTAAGTTCCGTCATATCTCTTTCTAAAGCGTTTAACATAAGTGAGGCGATAATCGGGCTTTCCATAGTTGCAATCGGCACTTCTCTTCCGGAACTGGCCACAACTATCGTATCCGGAATCGATAAAGACTGGAAGCTTCTTTATGGGGACATTCAGGGAAGCAATATTTACAACCTTTCCATAATCGCGGCGTTTTTACTCACTTTCAGCAATACCGATTATCAAATATCACCCGCCACCTTAATCGTTTTATCAATATCCACGATTTCCATTATTTACCTGAGTTATAAATACGAGGGCTCGCACATCCCCCGCTACTACGGCTTGGGATACCTTGCCCTTTATGTTTTTTATATATTGAGGATTTACAATGTCTAGCCGGGGAAGTTGCTTTCCAAAACCTCCTTCAGGTCTTCGGGCAGTTCGGATTTGAATTCCACCTCTCTACCGGTTGCCGGATGGGCAAATTTTATGGATGCCGCATGCAAAAATAGCCTTGGGCACCACTTTCTGTCGTTCCTGGCTGTTTTTCGGCCGGCATAGAATTCATCGGCTACGATTGCGTGCCCGATATGTTTGGCATGAACTCGAATTTGGTGGGTTCTTCCCGTTTTTGGATAAAACTCGACCAAACTGTGTCCCCCGTTTTCACCCGGATAAAATTTCAGGACTTTATAAAAAGTCTGCGACTCCCTCCCCCCGGCGATAACTCCGAATCTGTCCCTTCTCCAGGGCAGCCTGCCGATGGTTTCTTTGATTTCTCCCGTACCTTCAAGTTTTCCGTGCAAAAGACCAATATATGTTTTTTCGACTTTCCTACTCTTAAATTCCGATTGAAGTTTTTCAAATGCCTCTTTGGTTTTTGCCACTATAACAATTCCGCTGGTCTCCTTATCAAGCCTGTGCACTACCCCATTCCTTAAAGGCCGGTCTTCCTTCAGGGGGTAGTCAAAACCTGTCCGGATCCATGTTTGGAGTACGGGCTGGGTGGTTACGGTATCGGCGTCATTGGTAATCCAGCCGCTGGGTTTATCGACAACAAAGAAGGATTCATCCTGAAAAATAATTTTAGGCTCCATTTGGGGTTATTTTTCGCGCTTCGCGGCATCCTTGGTACAAAGGGTTGCTTCAGGGAAAGCCATGAGCCGGGCCGTATCAATCATTTGCCCGCACTCCTCACAAATCCCGTATTTCCCTATTTTAATCCTGGTCAAAGCTTTTCTGACGCTGACAATGCTTCTGGAAATTTCTTTCTTGATGGCCGAGGTTCTTGCGTGTCCGAATTGTTCATCTGCCTCAATATCCGCGGCTGCATTATCGTCAACCCTGGAAGGATCGGTAAAGGGGTCCTCTTTGGAAATTTCCTTCTTCCTCTTTTCCAAAGTATGAAGTCTGGCAGTCAAAAAATGCGAAACGGGTACCAGGACGGTGGACGGAAATCTTAAGTTTCGTTCCTTTTTTTTCATTTTTTTACTCTTGCCAGGTTAAACAGTAACAAAAAACTGACCAAAGCCGTTATTCCTGAAATTAGTGCCTCCCCTTGGCCGACAAAGGATATCACAGTAACTTTGGTCATAGCAATAGCCGTTCGGATCAAGAAAAATATTACGGCAACGGTAAGACCGGCAAAACCGATCTTGCCCGAGCGGTACCATGTAAAACCCTTATAATGCGTGTCAAGATAGTAAGAAATAAAAAGCATAATAAGTATCACGATAAAAGCCAGGAAAGAACTGAAGGAGGATCTCGCTCCGGAATCTCTTAAAAAGACTAACGCCAGCCAGGGCAGGAATGAAATGATAAAAGCTTCCAGGGTCTCGTAAAATTTTACCCTGAACCGGAGTACGGCAAATAATAAGCCAAGAAGTCCTCCGGCTATCCATGCCCAGAAAAACCAGCCTGGGGAAAAATTGACGGCAATTACCCAGCCAACGGCGCTCCCCACCAAAATATAGGAGGCTGATCTGAAAATAATTTCGCCCGCATAGTCCTCCTTAAGGCGCTTCCAAAAAAGGAACAGGAAAGCAAAAAGACCGAGAGCGGATACGGCCAAAGTTATCAGCATTAAATGATTATACCCCACTTCCCTGGATTTTTATGTGAAAAGCGTTTATTATTACTTCTTAGTATGCTAGAAACCCCACATGTCTTTATAGGCGCAGCCATCGCCTCCAAAATCCCGGATCCTTTTATCGCTGTTCCCCTTGCCTTTGCCAGCCATTTCCTTTTTGAGATGATTCCGCACTGGAATCCGCATCTTAACTCCGAGACACAAAAATACGGCCGGCCCACAAGAAGAAGCACTGCCATCACCGCGGTTGACTCCACCCTAGCTCTTGTCTCCGGGTCATTTATTGCCTACCAGGCTCTTCCCAATACCGGTCAAGCTCTTCTTATACTCGCCTGCTGCTTTGCCGCGGTACTTCCCGATGTATTGGAAGGCCCGTATTTTTTCCTGAAGCTCAGGACCAAATGGATTAAAAAGTGGATTGCTTTTCAAAAGTCGCTTCAAAACGACACAACCCCCTTTTGGGGGCTTCTGACCCAGGCTGCAACCGTCCTTGCGGTCATATTTTGGCTACGAAATCAATAAATTCAGCTTCGTTTGTGTTAAAATACATCGACAAGCCGAGGTGGCGGAATGGCAGACGCGTAGGTCTCAAAAACCTATGGGGCCTTAAACCTCATGTGGGTTCGACTCCCACCCTCGGCACAAAACTTTTGTACGTCTGTTATACTCAGATTATGGCACCGATTAATCTTGTAAAAATTCTTAGAAAATACACATCGGGCTGGGTCGTTATCTCCAAAGACAACACGAGAGTGTTGGCTCATGGCAAAAAATTCGAGGATGTCGCGAATAAGGTCGAGGATGGCTACATCCTAAAGGCTAATAAAAATTATTCCAATTATGTCGGCTGACAAGCAGCTTTATGAAAGCCCAATCAAAATTCCCTATCGAAAACTCCCACAACTACTCGGAAAGGGGATCGATTGGCCATTAATCGACATCGGTTTAAAGTATAAAACCAAAACAATAGCACCCAAGATGTTAGCCTTGGTGGATTCGGGAGCAAGCGACTCAATACTTGACCCACAGATCGCCAAATATTTGGGGTTCGATCTTGATAAATTGCCGAAAATTCCAGGAGGAACTTCGGCGAGCGGAAAATACTTCTACAGAATACTACCAGAACCTGTCGAGATGGAAATTTACGGTAGAAAATTTACAGGAAGCTTCATAGTTATAGATAGTCCCGATCAGATGTGGAGTTGTATACTAGGCCACAACTCGATATTTCGACTCTCTAAAATTACATTTAACACGCACAAAAAATACTTTGAGGTCGGTTTAAGGTGTGATATCAACTAGCTTTTATATACTTATTTTGAATGCTTTGTCTCCCGCCCAAAGAACTTTATCCTGTCCCCCTTGAAGTGGAGGGGAACACTTTTAAGAGGTCCGTTCCTGTGTTTGGCGATATCAAGCATCATGTTTTCGCTGTTTTCTTCATCCTCTCTCCATAAAAACATCACAACATCCGCATCCTGTTCAATACTGCCCGAGTCCCTCAGGTCCGAAAGCTGGGGCTTTTTGCCTCCCCGGGTTTCCACTGCCCTGCTTAGTTGGGAAAGGGCGAGAACAGGAACCTTAAGCTCTCTGGCTAAATTTTTGAGTCCCTGGGAAATTTCGGAAACCTCCTGGACCCTGTTTTCAAGCTGCCGGCTCCGGGCAAGCTGCAGATAGTCGACAACGATAAGGTCAACCCCTCTTTCCACCTGGAGACGGCGGGCTTTGGTGCGCATTTCCAAAATGGATAAAGCCGGTGTGTCGTCAATAAAAATAGGGGCTTCGGCCAGCTCCCCCATCGCGTTACTCAACTTCGTAAAATCATCTTCCGAAAGCTTGCCGGTTTTTAGCTTCCAGGCATCGATATCCGCCTGGGCTACAAGAAGCCTGTCCACAAGCTCTTCCCTGCTCATTTCGAGCGAGAAAAATCCCACGGGACGCTTCAGCTCCACCGCCACATATTGTGCAATGTTTGTTGCAAGCGAGGTCTTTCCCACTCCGGGGCGGGCTGCCAAAATCAATAAGTTTGATTGCTGAAGCCCCGCCAGGGCATCATCCAGGTCGGCAAATCCGGTGGGTACCCCGCGTATCCCGGCACCCGATTTGTGAAGCTCATCCAGGCGGTCAAAGCTCTCCGCCAGGGTATCTTTTACCGAAACGAATGTTTTACTCAGGGACTTCTGGCTCAAAGAGAAAATTTCACTTTCAGCCCGGTCCAAGGCCTCCCCCGCCGCCAGTGACTCATCCATTGAAACTTCGACAAGGCGGGAGGCGGCAGACATGAGGGCCCTTTTCGTGGCGGTATCTTTGACTATTTTTCCGTAGTGCTCAACGTGTGCGGCGGTAGGAACTTTATTGGCCAAATCTGCAAGAAATGACGAACTTCCGGCACTTTTAAGTATTTTTCTTTTCTTGAGCTTTTCAGTTACCGTCAGAACGTCAATTGGGGTTCTGTCTTCGTAAAGTTCGAGACAGGCTTGGTAAATTTCTTTAAGTCTTTCGTCGTAAAAATCCTCGGGAAAGAGAAATTCGGCAACGGCGATGACCGCGTCTTTGTCGATAAGCATCGCACCCAGAACGCTTTCTTCTGCTTCCTGGGAGTGAGGCGGGACGCGTGGTTGGTTGGTTTGTGCTGCCATAGATACTTATATAAACTCGTTTAGGCAGTATGTAAAGGGGTCTTACCTTTTTTCCAAAACAATAACCTTAGAACCTTGATTATCCAGGATGTCTTCGCGCTTGATCGTCAACTTGGGCAAATTTTCCACAGTCATTCCTATTTCTTTTAAAAACGGCTCAACGGGTTCAATCCCCCCAAATGTTTGGGGACTGAGCCCCGGTACGGAGTAATGCATGGGAATGGTAAAGTACGGGTCGATTTTCCCTACTATTTCGGTAGCCTCCTTGGGGCCGATTGTAAAAACCCCTCCTACAGGAATCATCAAAACGTCGATAGATCCCATTTCGTTTACAAGGTCGTCGCTAAGCGCGTGTCCCAAATCCCCCAGGTGGGCAAGTCTTAGCCCGTCCGCTTCTATCACAAAAACCGTATTTTTTCCTCTTTCTGCCCCCTGTTTAGCATCATGAAACGAAGGGTACCCGACAATGGAAACTCCCATAACTTCGTATTCACCCGGCCCCTCAAGAACTTTTTTGACGCCTGTTATTTTATCTGCGGCGTCATGGTCGTGATGGGCATGAGAGACAGTTACTATTTCTCCTTCAACGCCTGAATACTTAAGTCCCACCATCTTGGGATCAAACGGATCAGTAATAACTGTTGCCGTTTTGGTTTTGATTTTGAAAGAAGAATGTCCTAAATATGTAATGTCCATTTCTTTTAGCACTCTATCAAATCGGAAGTCTTCTGGCAAGACTATTTTTGGTCAACATTGACTTATATAGATTGATCTATTATATTGTTCCTCGTGAGACGCGAACTTATCTGGGTCGTTGTTATCGGAATCACTTTCGGACTTATCATAGCCTTCGGGGTATGGAGAGTTAACTCATCACTCGAAGGACCAAAATCCGACGGTCCGACTCCGACACCCGATTCTCAAAATTCTGAGGTTGAATTTAAAATTACGCTAAGTGCTCCCGAGAATAACGATGTTGTTACTGTTTCACCCGTGACGGTATCGGGAATAACAAAGCCTCTTACCTGGATAGTTGCTTCTGGAGAGGCAGAAGACTATATCTTACAAAGCGACGACAAAGGAATTTTTACGCAGGACGTAGCTCTTGAACCCGGTATTAATAGAATCGGAATTGCTGCTTTTGATCCGGCAGGCTCCCAAAGCGTTCAAAAAGTATTGGTTGTCTACTCCTCGGTGTTTCAACTCAAAACCGCCACATCCCCCCTGCAGGATGCAGCCTCGGGAAGCTCCGCAATCAGGGAAAAAGTCGCCCAAAAAGTGGCGGCTGCCATGGACCAGCCCAAAGCCTACCTTGGCGTAGTCACGGATATCACAAGCTCGACAATCCAAATAAAAAATCCCGAGAGTCAAATTGAGCAAATCGCAATAGGCACGGACGGGATTAGTGTCGTCAATGCCAAGGGAACAACCAGTAAAGCGGTAAAGCTTTCCGATATTGCGATAGGAGACTTTATAGTGGCCATGGGATATGTAAACGGAGATGGCGTTCTTAAGGCCCAGAGAATTCTTATCACGGACCCTCTCGAAGATTCGGGCCTCAAGGCTTTTATAGGTAAAGTGGTCAAAACTACGGTTAAAACCATTACTGTCACCGATGCGGCAAAGGGTGAAGAAAGCATAATTACTCCGGGCAAAAACACGGTTATTAAAACCTTCGCGGGCGGCAAAACGGTAAGCGTAAAAATGGCGTCAATCGAAACGGATGATCTTATTATTTATGTTATGGACACTTCAGGCACATCTCCTTTCGTCCGGTCAATCTTCGGTATTTGACATTACTGATTTAAGAGATATAATACTATCCTATAGCCTCTCGTTCCTTGCTCACCTACTTGGGTGAGCAACGACCGGGAGGTTTTTTGTTGCGCTCAAACTGATATAATTAATTATCATGCAAAAAGGTCCTGTTACACCAAAGGGGTTCGGGGATATTATGCCCCGGGAGGCCGTGAGCAGGCGTTTAATGATAAACGCCATTGTTCCCGTGCTTGAAAAGTACGGTTTTTCTCCCCTGGAAACCCCTACCGTCGAATTCGCCGAAACTCTTCTGGGAAAGTACGGGGAAGAAGAAAAACTGATTTATCAATTTGAGGATAAAGGTGGAAGAAATCTTGCCCTAAGGTACGACTTAACCGTTCCCCTGGCCCGCTTTGTGGCCAATAACCTGGGACTTCTTAACCCGACCTTTTCAAGGTATCAAATAGGCCAGGTATTCCGCGGGGAAAATCCCCAAAAAGGCAGGCGCCGGGAGTTTACCCAGTTTGATTTTGACACGGTTGGGTCATCCGACTACACCGAGGACGTCAAAGTAATTTCGGCGGTTATCGAATCTGCCCGTGCAATAGGTCTAACGGACGCCATAGTTCAAATCAACGACAGGGAGCTTTTTGATGCGGCGGGCTTTTCCAAAGAAGCGGTAATTGCCATAGACAAGATTGATAAAATAGGACGCGACGGCGTAGTCGCTCTTTTGAAGGAAATTGATATCGAAAAAGCTGAGGGAATGTTCGCCTCACTGGAAAAGGCGGAGAAAACGGCAAGACTCAAAGACATTTTTGCCGGGCTTGAAAAAGCGGGGTTTGCCGAAGGGAAAGACTTTACTTTCAATCCCTTCCTGGCGCGCGGATTAAACTATTACACCTCAACCATATTTGAGCTTAAACTGGATAAATCCCCCGGGGGGCTTTCGGTGGGCGGAGGAGGAAGATATGATAATTTAATCGGTATGTTTGCGGGACGCGAAATTCCGGCTGTCGGTTTTTCGTTTGGAATAGACCGAATTATCGACCTTTTACCTGAATCATGAACCCTCACAGACTTAAGGCTTATTTTTACCTGATAGTAGTTACGGTTATCTGGGGCTTGGCGGAACCCGTAATAAAATATACTTTAGGCGGAATTCCCCCGCTTCTTTTTTTGGTTTACCGCTTCGGTCTTTCGGCTTTTTTGGCAATAATTATTTTTGCCGTTACGGGTGTAAAATTTCCTAAAGACAAAAAGGTAATATTTGAACTCTTTTTGTATGGTTTTATTGCAACTCTTTCTTTGGTCTTGCTTTTTTTTGGCCTGGAAAAAACCACTGTGCTTGACGCCGTTTTAATTAATCTTATAAATCCGCTGATTATTTCCGCAGCCGGGGTCTATTTTTTAAGGGAACGTATTACAAAAAGGGAAAAATTCGGGATGACGGTTGCGCTTCTGGGAACGGTTATTACCGTTGCCGAACCTTTAATACAAAACGGGGACGGGTTTACCAGGCTTTCCGGAAATATCCTGATATTTTTCTATCTTCTGGCCACGGCCGCAAGCGCCGTACTTGCTAAAAAGCTGCTTAAGGCCGAGGTTAATCCTCTTTTTTTGACCAACTTCTTTTTCATTCTCGGCTTTGCGGTTCTTCTGCCTTTTGCCTTGCCGAAATACGCTTTATCAAATCTTTCCGGCATTCCCCTTTCTTATCATCTTGGTGTGATATTCATGGCGCTAGTCTCGGGGTCTTTCGCTTACTATCTTTCCAATAAGGCCCAAAAAACCATTGAAATCAGCGAAGCTTCCGTATTCTCCTATTTATACCCGGTAATCGCCGCTCCGATAGCGGTAATCTGGCTTAAAGAAAAAATAACGCCTATGTTGATCTTGGGAGCCGTCATCATAACCGTCGGGGTAGTAATTGCCGAATTGAAGAAAAGGCAGTATAATTGAGCGTCATGAAAGCCAAAATTCACCCCACATGGTTTCCTGAGGCTAAAGTGATTTGTGCCTGTGGAAATACTTTTACGACCGGTGCAACCGTGCCGGAGATTCGTATTGAAGTTTGCTACGACTGCCATCCTTTTTACACAGGTACTATGAAGTTTCTTGATACTGCCGGCCGGGTTGACGCATTTAAGGCTAAAATGAAGGGTACCGTAAAACACGTCACCAAAACCGAGAAAAGGAAAGCCAAAAAGCTCAAGAAACTCCAGGAGGAAGCAGCCAGGCCGGAATCGCTTTCCGAACTCCGTTCACAAGCTTAATTTTCGATTACCAATTTTGAATTTACAATGGAAAACCAGACCGCATACCTAGAAATCCGGGGGGCTACGGGCGGAGATGAAGCCAAATTGTGGGGAGCCGATCTTCTCCGCATGTATATCCGCTTTGCCCAAAAGAAGGGATGGAAGCTACTGCAAATTTCCGAAAACACGATTAAAATAACAGGGCAAGGAGTTTTTGACAGCCTCAAAAACGAGTCGGGTGTCCACAGAGTCCAAAGAGTCCCCACAACTGAAAAAAGGGGCCGGATTCATACTTCAACTGCCACTATCGTGGTCCTGCCCGAAATCAAAGAAACCGAGATTCAAATCAGTCCGAACGACCTTGAGTGGAGTTTCACCACGGGCGGAGGCCACGGAGGCCAAAACGTAAACAAGGTTTCAACTGCCGTCAGACTTGTCCATAAACCCACCGGTACCGTCGCAGAAGCCCGCGAGGAGAGGTTCCAGGAGCAAAACAGGCAAATAGCGCTTTCTCTTCTAAGGTCCCGTCTTTGGGAGCGCATGGAAGCCGAGAAAATGCGGGAAGTCGCAGGTTACAGAAGCGTGATAGGGAGAGGCATGAGGGCCGAGAAAATCCGCACCTATAACTTTCCCCAGGACCGGGTTACCGACCATAGAATCGGGAAAAATTGGGGAAAACTTGAAAATATTATGGATGGCGACCTGGATAAGATTATCGAGTTAACCAAAAACCTTCAGGCTTGACTTTCTCCCTCTTGTAGCGTATTATAGGTTTAGTTCTTACGAATTCACCAATCGGGCTTAACCCGAAATCCAATTTAAGGAGAATCGAATGGACAACACCGTTAAGATCGTAGATATGGAATACCATCCTCATAGCGAGGATGCAGAGATTCCCGAGTCTGACGGAATGGGAATTTCACTGGGGGTTGATGTAAATATAGCAATTTTAATTATTAAGTTTGCGGTTGTTCTGGGCATTATAGCCATAGGGATGGTTTTATACCAGTCAATTTTCCCATAATGCCCCCCAAGCGTGACTTGGCATCAAACAATTTTTCATCGATGCCCAAGTCACGCTTTTTTCTTTCCCGTTTTTGACACATCGCAATTTGTAATGATGTAAGCCATTTATGAACGAACGGGTTAACCCAAACCTCAGGGAAATAAAGTTCTGTAGAGAAGGAAAGGCTGAAAGCATCAAGCGAGGTTTTGCCGTATCCATAAACTTCCGGCCGATCCGAAAGTTTCCTTTTTCCGCCCCATCGTACTGGGACTTTTTGACTAACCTACTCCGGGGATTGCGAAAGAGTCACTCTGATGTTACTTGTTTCACCGTTTCTCCATATGTCCAGGCTTAAGCTGTCTCCGGGTTTTTTACCCGAAACCAGGGATCCCAAGCCCCCCGAGGCGTCATTTAAGGCATTGCCGTCAATTTTAAATATTATGTCCCCAATAAGTACTCCCGCCTGATCCGCCGGGGAGCCTGCTATAACGTTTACCACATAAGCCCCCTGCGGAACCTGATTAAGAAGGGCAATCTGGGTAGTCAGCATCTGGTATTCAACTCCGAGGTAAGCCTTCGCCGGAAAACCGCCCAGAGCTTTATACTGGTTTAGGGCGTCTTTTACTGTATTAACCGGAATGGAAAAGGCTATATTATTGGCCCCCTGGGCAACAGCCACGTTAATCCCGATTACTTGGCCGGAAACGTTAAGAAGCGGGCCGCCGCTATTGCCTGGGTTTATGGCCGCATCCGTTTGAATTACGTTATCAAGGCGCTCAACGTACCCTTGTAAACTGTTGCCGGCGCTAATTCCGCGGCCAAGGCCTGAAATTACCCCCGTTGTGACGGTATTTCTAAACTCCCCCAGTGCGGTACCAATCGCAATCACGAACTGTCCCACCTCAAGATTTGACGAATCCCCCAGCTCAATGGGTTTGAGGCCGGTGGTTGCGATTTTAATCACTGCGATGTCGTTACCCGGATCCTTGCTAATTTGGGTTACGTCATAGGTCTTGCCGTCCGAGGTCGAAACCTTGTAGGAAAGAGATGTGTCTGCAACTACGTGTTTATTGGTAACGATCAACCCGTCGGAAGAAACGATAAATCCGCTTCCGATATCCTGCTGGGTGCCCCCTTGAGTCCCTTGAGTGAATCCGCCGAAAGGAGAAAACTGAATTACCTGTCGCTTCGGAGTTTGAGCGGAAACCGTCACAACCGATGGTCCGACGTTTTTAACAACGTCTATAACCTCGCTGTTTTCGTTTACGACGGTCTTACTTAAGTTCAGACGTGCGGCTCTGGGGAAAAGAACATCGAGAGGCTTAAACTCAAAAAGTCTGTCGGCAATTGCGCCTGAAGTAACGGCCACAACCACGACTATCAAAACGGCTAATCCGAGCAGTAATTTTTTAAAAGCTGATTTTTCCATTTTTCGTAACTTCAGACGTGTTTTGGTTTTTTTCTAAAACTTCCTGAATATGCTGCTTATTAAAGTTTACCAGCCTTAGGCAAGCCCTCGGTTACTCGAAGAGCTTGACTGCCGCTTCCAGCTGGGCATCTACCGTAGCGTCTTCATTGGCTATCTCCACGTCCGGAATAAGTCCCTTTTCGTGTACCCATGTTCCGTTCGGCGTCAACCATTTTGCGGTCGTAACGTGGAGCCCGCTGCCTCCGGAGATGTTAACCGGCTCCTGAATGGTTCCCTTCCCGAAGCTTTTATCCCCCACAAGCTTTATCCCCCGGTTATCGCGAAGCGCACCGGCCAAAATTTCTGAAGCGGAAGCGCTTCCTCCGTTAACCAGAACAACAACTTTGTAGTCCTTAAGCCTGGGAAGCTTATCCGATTTAAATTCCTGTCTTATTCCGTCTCCGTTTTCCTGTATCACCACGGTAGTATCTATCGGCACAAAATCCGAAGCAATCTCAACGGCAGATTGGAGATATCCCCCGGGGTTATTTCTAAGATCAATTATAATTCCCTTACATGCTACTTTTTGCGTCTGACACTTGTCGGTTATCTCCCTTACCACCTTGTCCCATTCCCCCGGAGTTGCCGAGTCAAATTTTGCGATTTTTACATTGGCAATCGTGGAACCCGTTCCGACCCAGGAAAGAATAACCGAAGGAATATCAAGCTTTACGCGGGTCAGATCAACCACGATTGGTGCGGGGATGCCTTCACGGACAAGGGTCAATGTAACCACTGTCCCGGCCGGACCTCTTATATAATCAACTGCCTGCGATAAACCCAGATTTGACGAGTCAACGTCTACTTGCTTTTTCAGATCGGTAATGTGGGCAATATAGTCCCCCGGTTTGACTCCGGCTTTTTCCGCGGGAGAGCCAGGGAGGGGTGAAACTACCGCCAGATGTGTGTTTTTGTAGCCTATCTCGATCCCAACCCCCTCAAAGGAACCGCTCAGATCGTCATTAACGATTTTGTTCTGCGACGGAGGCAGGTACATTGTGTAGGGATCCCCAACGGCAGAAACCATGCCGGATATTGCCCCATAAACCAATTGCGACGGAATTAATTTCGATTTATCAAAGTATTTCTCACTAAGGACGTCCCAGATCTGCCAGAAAAGCGAAAAATCCACATTTTTCTCCGGCGGAAGCGTCCTTGAAATATTAACCTGAAGAGCTTTTGTCACCTCGGCTTTATATCCTTGAACTCCCAATCTGTAACCGCCCGCAAAAACGGCAACAGCAAACACCAAAATCAGTATAAAATTCCGGGCTTTGGAAAACCCCACCTTAATACGCATACAAAAGATCATACCGAGAAACAAAGGCTAACTCAAGTCTTAAATTCTGGGGGTGTAAGGAAGAAGGCCAAGATGTCTTGCTCGTTTGATGGCCACGCTGATTCTTCTTTGATGCTTGGCGCAAATGCCGGTTCTTGCCTTACCCAATACTTTGGCGCGGTCACTCATGTAGTTTGCTAAAGATTCGGCGTCTTTGTAATCGGGAGAGGTCTTGCTTTTGCAAAAAGGGCAATTTACGGGAACCGCTTCTTCTTTAATTACCCTTCTTCTTCTTTTTTTGTCTTTCTTTGCCATAGTCAATCGTTAAAAGGGTATATCCTCCTCGGCAGGTTCCTCAACTTCTTCTTTCTTATCTTCCTTCTTTTTTCCCTTAACCGCTTTAGCCTTCGCATCGGAATCGCCGGCTTTGGTTTGCCGAGGTTCCGGGACGGCTTCCGGAATTTCTATTCCCGCATCGGGTATCGCCATTTCCCCTTCTTCGGGAAAATCGCTCTTTTTATCCAAAATCACCATGTCGCTAATTACCACTTCGGTTCTTTGTTTTTGGGCTCCGTCAGTTCCCTGCCAGCTCCTGGTGGAAAGACGGCCCTCCACGTAAACCTTTCTGCCTTTTTTGAGAAGCTGCGCGCAGATTTCGGCCAGTTTATTCCAAGCAACAACATTGTGAAACTCCACATCTTCCTTCTTTTCTCCGTCTACAGTCCAGCTTCTGTTGGTGGCAACCCCGAAAGTGCAAACCGCCGTTCCTTGGGGCGTGTAGCGCATTTCAGGATCCCTTGTAAGGTTCCCTATAAGCATTACTTTGTTTAAACTTCGTGCCATTATTTGTCTTTTCTAATCAGCAAAAACCTTATCAGGTCCGGGTCAGTCCTCAGTTTATCATTTAACGCTTTTACGCTCTTTGGGTCAAGTTCAAGCTCGAAATAAAGATAGAGTCCGGTTTCGCTTTTGCCCAATTTGTAGGCCAATTCCTTTACTCCCCACTCTTTGGACTCGGCCACGGCTCCTTTAAAAATCTTAAGGGTTTTCTCCAAAGTTTCAACTACCTTTTTCTTTTTGACGGCTCCCGATTTGCCGTCCAAAACCAAAGTCAGTTCGTATTTATTCATCGCCTGCAATTATAAATTAGAAATCGGTAATAAGCAATCAGGGTTTGAGGCTAGGTTCCTATTTTAAATTCCACCACATCTCCGTCTTTTATGGTGTAATCCCGCCCTTCAGAACGGACTTTGCCAAGCTCGCGGCAGATCTTCCAACCGCCGTTCCCGACAAAATCGGTGAAGGTAACCACATCGGCTTTGATGAACTTTTTAATGAAATCGGTGTGGATTACCCCTGCGGCTTCCTGGGCATTAATGCCATCCTTGATGGTCCATGCCCTGACCTCTTTTTCTCCCGCGGTAAGAAAAGTGATCAGCCCGAGGGTGGCAAAGGCTTTTTGAATCAGTCTTTCAAGACCCGATCCTGTAATCCCGAGGTCTTTCATGTAAATTTTTTGATCTTCTTCGGAAAGTTCCGAAAGTTCGGATTCTGTTTTGGCACAGATTGCCACAATCTGGTTTTTATCAACCTTCAACTCCTCCGCATATTTAGCTTCCAAATTGTCCACGTCCCCCAGGGAACTTTCATCAACATTTAAAACGATGAGTATCGGTTTGGCTGTAAGAAGACTTAAACTTTTGGCTATTTTTTCTTCTTCCTCGGTTAACGCAACGTCCCTGGCCGGGGTCCCCTTTTGAAGTTCGTTTTTCAGTCTTGTCACAACTTCCCACCATTTAACCAGTTCTTTATCCGGAGTATTCCCCGGATCCTTCTGTTTTTCAAGGGTCTGAAAGTCGGCAAGAGTCAACTCCGTTTCCACAACCTCAAAATCGGTTTTGGGATCAGCCACTCCCTGTTTGATTATATCGGGGTCGGAAAATGCGCGGACTACGTGGCAAATTGCGGAAGTTTCCCTTATATGACTCAAGAACTTATTCCCAAGTCCTTCCCCTTTACTTGCTCCGGCAATAAGACCTGCAATATCAACAAACTCGACGGTAGCGGGAATTTCGGGGGGAAGGTTTGCCATATTCTCGGCCTTTTTTGTAACTTCGGCAAGCTTTCCCAGACGCCCGTCCGGAACCGGAATCACACCAATATTCGGCTCAATCGTTGCGAACGGAAAATTTGCAACATAGGCTTGCTGGCGCTTTAAAAGCGCGTTAAAAAGGGTAGACTTTCCAACATTCGGAAGACCCACTATGCCGCACGAGATATTCATGAGCGTATTTTAGCATTTATAACTCAAAATCCAGAACCAAAGGTAAATGGTCAGAAACATCCTTATCGAGGACTTTAAAATTATTTACTTTAAGATTCGGACTTACAAACACATAATCAACAACATTTCTTCTGTTGCCACTTAGTTCATTAGACGACGGTCTTGTGGATTTGACTTTGAATCTGTCTATTAAATTCGTAAAATCTTTTTCAAAAACCTTAATTGATGGTGTTTCCGGAAACAAATTAAAGTCTCCACAAACAATCACATTACCCTTAAATGAAGAGGCATAATTAAGAATCTTTTTACACGCTTCAAATGTTTTATCGTTTCCTTTTTTGTCTCTGGTCCAAATCCCGTGGTAATTAATTATTCTTAAAGATTTACCACCATCTACTAATATATCGGTTATTAAAATTGCTCTTTCCTGTTCGTTAGGCCATTTTTCTTCTCGACTGGGATTGTAAGAAAAATCCCCCTCCAAAAATATACTACTAGCTTCTGATATTTTAAATTTAGATTTGGTATAGTTCCCCATTTCTAGAAACCCTTTCGGGTCGAAATGGAAATTCCCCTGTCCATGAAAATCCTTCATCTTAATTTCCCCAAAAACATTTGTGGGGCCAAAAAAACTATATTTCAAATCACCCGTCCCCTCATCAATTGTGTCTTTGGAAATAAATTCTTTATCAACACCATCAACCAAACCCCTAGTTACCTCTTGAAAACAAGCAATATCAGGGCATTCCTCTTTCAAATAACCAGCTAGTTTTGGATTGTTTGGCTCAAACAAGGCTGCATTAAGAGTGATTAATTTCATTGGCTCAATTTTAATCCATCATAAATTACAAAACAATGGAGGAACTTTTGAATGAATTATCTGTCCCAACTCGTTCCTTTCAATGATTAAACGCTCTTTATTGGCTTTCGGAATTGGAAGCTTGAAGTTAAATTCAAAAGTTGGGACAGTGAAATGAGTATCCCAACTTCTAAGGAACTCATGAAGGTATTTTAGCATACCCCTAAATCTCCTGAACAATTACCTCCCCGTCACGCACTGTCTTATAGATCATCCCCTTCTTCTTGTAATATCTAATAGTTTCATCAACTTTTACAGATTCGGGGTGGTCAGATTTGTAGTGAGGAACAAAGATAAAGTCGATCAAATCCAATCCGTCCCAAATAACATCGGTGCTATAACCTTTAGAAACAATATTGGGTTCATCAACAATCTCCAACCCTTTTAGTGTTGGAGAAAGAATACAACACCCTGCACTGTATCCGCCATAAACTAGTTCTTTATTATTTTTTTGAGATAGAAGCCATTTATCAAAACCGCTTTGCTTATAAGCCCGCCTCAAAATAAAAGTATTCCCTCCCCTAACCCAAATTAGTCCGAACTCCGACATCTTCCCGAATAATTCATTGTGCTTACCAAAATATTTTTTTAAATCGACCACTTCTGGATTAAACCCAAGATTTATTAACTCATCCATATTCGCCCGAATTTTTTCTCTTATTAATTCCTTGTCCTCTATATTATCTAATGCATTCGGAATCACTGCTGCTCTCTTGTTCTTACCGACCATATCGACTAAAACTTGAGGATCATCGCCTAAGCGATAAGAGGAAAGATAAAGTTTCATAAATCTGTTTATCTTAACATACTGGATATTGCTTGAGCACCCTAGAATGAACAATCTGTCCCATACTATTCCTCTTGGTAATTATTCTTTCCCTGTTTGGCTTTGGGATTGAAAATTTGAAGTAAAAATCAAAAGTTGGGATGCCAAAATGAGCATCCCCACTGAAAGACTCATGAGCGTATTTTATCATTTTTGAAGATTCTCTGTCCCAACTTTTGAAAATTTTATTGCTAGTATCTGCTTTTTAAAGTATACTTTCATTTCGTTCATGAAAGTAACATTTCTTTTATTAATCTTGTTTTTACTGCTGTTGACAAAAACAGATCAGGCTTTGGCTGAAATAAAAGTTATTGAATCACCAACACCCACGCTCAATAAAATCCTGCTTCCTGCCGGATCTCCCCTACCACAAAAACCGCTGCTTCCCACTGGAACACCCCGACCGATCAAACCCCTGCTATCGCCTATTCCTGCTCCGGTTAAAGTTCAGAGCGGCATTCTACTGGAAGTTAATGAATCAGGAAAATTGGTGGCTGAAACGGACTCCATTAAAAAAGTGCTTGCCAAAAATCCCGAGGAAATAACCGGTTTAGCCAAAAACCAGGGTTTGGATGAGGTTACCGAACTGAATCTCAACGAATCAGCCGGAGAGTTTAAATATGTAGTCAACGGTAATAAGATTGAAAAATTGCTGTTAGTTTTCCGGGTCTCATTACCAACCGCCCTGACCTTCAGTGATTCCGGAAAGCTGGAAAAATCTATTCAGTCTCCGCTGGTTAAGTTAATTGATTTCCTCAGTAACTGAAGGAGTTATTCTATATTAGCCTTATGTAAAGTTATGAAGAATTTGAAGTCAAAAATTGGGATGCCGAAATGAGTATTCCAACAGAAAGGCTCATGGGGCAATTCTAATATTTGGGTATAAAAATATACAGCTAGGTTACAATTTTCGTAGTACTTAATTCCTTGAGTTTGGCCACAAGTTCTTTCACCGTGTAGCCGGATGTATCTATTTGTTTATTTTCAAAAATTCTTAGCCCCTCAATAATTCTTCTCGCAAGAACTGCCTCTTTGGTTCTCAAATTTGCTATTTTTATTTCATTCTCTTCAAAAGTTTTTGAAATAATAACCAGCTGCGAAAAGAAGACCACAGTATTGATAAATATGTTGGAAATATCTTTTATATCAACACTGTGGACCTCGGATGAAAATATATGGCGGTTTATTATCGTAATTCTCCCCTCTTCTATATTGAGGATGTCGGGAAAGGGATCAAAAGGAAACCTGTGGGAAGAAACGCTGACCAGAATTCTGTTTGATTTTTTGACCAATTTTGCCACGGCTCTAACCTCTGCCCTTTCTTGTTTTTTAACAGCCCTGGTCTCTTCCTGGTGTATTTTTAGCTTTTCCGATACAACATTCACACTCCCCTTTTGATCATATATCTTTGTTTCCATTACAAATTTAGCTTAAAAAACGAACAACCAATACAATTACTGCTATTACTAGTAATAGATGAATCAAGCCTCCGCCAATATGCATAGAGAATCCTCCCAGCCAGGCAATAATCAATATAACGATCACAATATCAAGTAGTCCCATATGTCTCACCCCCTAACACTCATTCCGACCAATCACTCTGCTCTCTCGCGGGAAAGTATTCTGATCAAAGCCACTATTCCCCAGGCTAAAACAGCGTAGACGATAACGGCAACCAGTGTCGCAGGCTCAAGAATAGCAGTGGTTTCTACACCGGTAGCTGTAGCCTGACGGAATATTCCTCTAAAAGGTATGATAAAAATCCCGGTTAGGGTATAAATTAAACTCACAAAAGTGCTTCCCTGACTTGCTCCTGCAAGCTTAAAAATTAAACGGAAAATCAGGAGAACCTCCAGTATTCCAAACAGGAAATAGACCAAACGTTCCACTGTTTGATTACTACTTACCTCCGCCTTGGCCGGAGCCACCGTCTCATTATTTTCTGTTCTGACTGTTTCTCTTACGATTTCTGCCATATTACTCACCCCCTTTTGATCATTGTCACTTTAGGTAAATATTTCATTAATGATCTTTCTACAAGTGCGGTTAAACTTAATTCTTCAATAACGGCCTGGGCCTTGGCGTGTTTGACAATCGCAGGCTTCATAAAGAGGGTTAAGCGTTGTTTACCATTCCTTTTTGTCATATTTCTGTCGACTTCCTTTTTCAAAGAAAAACAGAAAGGATAAGTCCTACTATAATTACAAGAACGATGACGTTGGGTAGTCCTGTTATGGCCAGGATGCCCAGAACCGAGAGGATCCAAAGGATTAAGAGAATCCCGGCTATCGTCTGAAGCGGCGCGGGTAAAATTCCTATCGCCCAGACAACAACAATAAGAATCAGAAGTTCCCACAAGGTAACAGGGTGACCGTTAATCGTAAAAAGAGAAACGTTCGGGATGGGAATTCCCGAAAGAGGCATATACCCGAGAAACCAAAGGATGACAAGTATGACAACAATTGCAATTAGCATAAGTACTTGAATTATACGTAGACGGGAAGTAATAGTCTGTAATTTAAATAACAAATATTGTGTGATCTGAAACTGCTTAGGTTTTTGCGTTATTTGAAGTTAATTCGGCATTCATAAGGGGAATATTGCCGATAAATATTGCGCGGTCAATGTGCTCGACTAATCCTTTTTTCTCGAGTCTTGCCATTTCAACGCTTGCGGTTTCTCTGGCCACCCCGACAAGTGTTGCTATGTCCTGCTGGGTAAAGTGATGGGTAATTAAAACACCCTTGCCTTTTTCTTCCCCAAAATGTTTGGCTATATATAGGAGGACCGATATAACCCTCCTATATGCGTCGCTGAATACCAAATTCTCCATGCGGGTCAAGGTTTCCGCGTAGCGTTCTATCAGTTCACTAAGAAGCTCAAAGACAATAGTGGGTTTGTCTTTAATAAAATTGACTACATCTTCTCTGGGTGCACGTCCAACTTCAACCGGAGTCAAAGCTTCAAAAAAGTAAACATTGGGGGTGCCGTTTATTGCCCAAACCATGGGAAAATATGAGACGGGTCTTAGAATATGAAGCGTAAGTTCAAAACCGGTTTTGGAGATAGTATATTGTCTGACGTAGCCTTTAGTTAAACAAAAAATACCTTGGGGATCGTCGTCAGCCCTGATGAGCGTCTCCCCTTTTTTGTAACTCCGAGTTTTAAACTGTTTGTAAAACTCTTCAAACTCTTTGGTCTTGCCTGTATCCATTAAGGTTTTCCGGGAAGTTTGCAAACCCATTATATAACCGGAACACAACAAAAGAAAGACCCCTGCTTTTGAGGATTTACTGTTTAGCTAATCTTCGAAGTCAACACTGTTAAAAAATCTTTAACAATACTGTCTTTATACATCTTCTTTATCCAGCTGCTTGAACTGCGTTTTTCAATGGCCATATTCTTCCAAAAGAAACTCGCGGGTATGACAGAGCCGGAAAATAATTTATTTTGTATGGGAATTACGTTCATGTTTATGAGTCAGGTTGGGGCAGTAAAGAAGCAAAAGATATTTGTGTATAATTCGTTAATCTGCCTTCTCTAATATTAACTTTAAGGTTAACTATTACGATTACTATATTAAAAGTTATAGTTATCGGTTATGTTAATTACTGCCTCAACCTTGACTAATAAGAAGTATATTAGTAATTTTGCATATCTTCAGTAACTTAGATTTCTTTTTTAAAGTAATGTAAATTACCTGAGTTATGTTATCTGTAAAATTGTGAAAAAAATAACTTACAGACCCGTTGAATTTCGCTCCCTTATGGCCTGGTCGATCAAAAAAACCTGGTTCTCCCTGAGAAGAGGGAGTTTGTCCTGAGAAAAAAACCCGTATTTGGAAACCTCGTGACTTGGAGTAAAGTCGCCGCCTATAAATGCCCCCGTGTAGCACATATCGAGTCGGGCATTATCTCTGTCGGTTCTGGTTTTAAGAGGTTCGTCAACACTTACAATGAGTCCCGACTCTTCTTTAATCTCCCGTTCCAAAGCCTCGCGCGGATGCTCTCCGGACTTCATATAGCCCCCGGGTAGCGCCCATGCATGAGACCGGTACGTATGCTTAAAAAGAAGAACTTCGCTTTTTTCGTTGAAAATAATTCCGGTTACACCGATTAAAAATCTGTCCTGGAAAAAACGCATGACAAATATTTGTACTCCCTTGGGAAGGTTCAGTGCTTTATAAATTTTGGCCAGGAGATTTTTCACAAAGAGTTAGAATCTTCAGAATCTTTATCCGAACCGTGTTTCAGCTTTTCGTTTTCCAACTCCAACTGGTGAACACGTTTGGTTAGCTCAAGCACTTGGTCTTTCTCTTTTTTGATTTCCTTATTCTTACCACGCAATTTTAAGGAAGTGGAAATGGCGCGTATCAGATAGATCAAATAGGAAAAAACCAAGCCGACAAGAATGGATCCGATAATCACGAATATGAGGGGTACGTTTGAAAATGTGTAGAACTTAAGATTAACCGTAACGGGCATTAAATTAAATTTGGAAATATAGACAAGAAGTGAACCCGCAACTAAAAATAAAATCAAAATAAACATATCCTATTATACTCCAAATCAAAAGGATGAGGAGTCAGCACTTAAGGAGTTAAGTTCTTTATCTATTTGACCAAGATCCGTGCCGTCAAGGTCCGATGTTGCCCTATCCAGGTCCGCGCCGCTTTTTATAGAGGGCGCATTAGCGGCACCTTCTTGATAATCCGCCTGATACTCCGCAGCGATACCGGCATTAACCGGCATCTCGCTGCCTATACTCTTCCTTGCTGTGAAATAGTAATAGGCTCCGGCTCCGACGACAACCAACGCGACTGCCGCGATGATTATTATTTGAATGAATCCTTTTTGTTTTTTCATATAGGTGTTGCTGTGGGCGATGCCGTCGGTGATACGGTTGGTGTCGGTGTTGCTGTCGGTGATGCCGTCGCAGTGGGTGTTGCGGAAGAGGTAGCTGTTGCGGTTGAGGCCGGAGACCCTGAAGGCGTTGCCGAATCACTGCTTGTCGTGGTCGGCACCAGGGTGTGTACTCCTACGATAAGATTCCTGATGGATGTTCTGTAGTTATTCATGGCTCTTTTTACGAGCTGCATGTTAAGTCTGTATTGATTCAAAAGGCCTTTAGGATCACCAAACTCGCAGCTAAAATTGGCGGAGTCGGTTTGCGTCTTTGTCATGGCAGCCGTTACCAAACCTTTTTGTTTGTCTATATCGGCAACCAGTGCATCATAATTGGAGAGACTTTTCCCGCTGGCAATCACTTTCGTTTGATAGAAATTTTTAACCCGGAGTGCAATTGCGTCAAACTTACCCATCGTGTTTATAGCCAGACGGTTCAATTGACCGATTTTTTTAGTAATGCCGTTTTCTTTTGCCTGACAGACCTTCAGTTTTACCGCGGTCAAATTACTTTTTCCTCTGCTTGCGGGGGACGCCGAAGGCGATGCTAGGATACTGTCAGGCGTTAGAGCACCGGGGTTATTTCTTACGGTGGCGGCACGGTCACTTGCCGCAAAGGCCGAAGTTGCAAAAAAACCGAAAATCAAAGCCAGGACAATGGGAAGAAGTTTTAATTTCACAAGGTTCAGTCTAACAAATTTCCTGAGTGATTGTCAAATAAAGACGATGTAAAATGTCACAATGAAGGAAAGGTGTATTTTTACGGCAGCGGATTTCCAAGAACCTGCTTTTCCGAAAAACAAAGGAGATTGTGGTGAATGTTATGCAAATCCGGGAAAAGAGATGAACGGTTGCTGTTTTGAAGCCGCTAAAAGACTGATCATGCTGGACCAAAAGGAGGAAGTAATAGATGTGGCGGGGACGTTAAGAGGCAAAGCGTTATCCCAAACGTCAAGATTAAGAGGATTAAGCGGAGCGCTTATTAACTTGCCCTGATTATAAAGGGCAGCGTTGGAGCTTCATGGTATATCATTAGATGTGGATAAAGAAAAGGGATTTACTTATGTTTTTGTAATTTTCGTAGTTTTCGTGCTGGCCGCATTCTACCTTGGACGTTTACCCAAAACAAAAAACCTTGCAGTCAGTATCCTCCCCACCCCAACCCCATACCAGTTCCCCTATAAAAATCCCGTAATCCCCAAAAATCGTTCGTACAGAATTGTAATTGTGGGAGACTCCATCGTTGACTCACTGGGACCGAATGCCAATGTTCTCCGGGAAGATTTAATAGGTTATTATCCGGATAGTGAATTTGTAACATATAACTACGGCTATCCGTCAACCAATATTCTTAGTCTCTATCAAAGGCTTACCGAAGATACCGTCGGAAACGGAGAAAGAAATGAAGCCGTTTTTGAACTATCGTTTGAACTTATTATCATTGAATCTTTCGGCAATAACCCGCTTTCGGAGTACCCTCTGGCAGAAGGCCTTAAAAAGCAGGATGAAGAACTGGAAAGGAGTGTTACCGCAATTCTTTCCCAAAAACCAAACGCGGCTCTTGCATTTTTGACCCCCATTGCTTTTAACCCGGTAAACTATGCAAAAAGTACCCGTGATCTGTCAGCGGAAGAACGCAAAAAGTGGGTAGATGAAAGAACCGCATACGTAAATAATCACAAAAAGTTTGCGGAAGAAAAAGGAATACCTGTAATTGACGTTTACGCGGCATCCCTTAAATCAGACGGTGTGGTTGACGGAAGCTATATATCGGATGACTTCGTCCATCCTTCCGAAAAAGGCATTGCCCTAATCAGTAAATCCATTGCCGACTACATTTTCGCAAACAAAATTTTTCCCCAGTAAATAGGTATAAGCTTAAATCAGACGCGTTTATCACTCACCGCGGCAAGTTCCCTGAAGTTGGTATTAGTTACCTGACAAGTTTTCTCGAGGCATTGGTAATATTCTTCGAGGCTTATTTCCCCCTTAAGAAAGGCAACCGACACTCGATTTTCTTCCCTAAGTGCCTCACCCAAACCTGTAAATTCCCCCACTTGCCCGGGTCCGTTCGGTTTAATAATATTTGAAAGACTTTCTTTAAGGGGCATTTGAAAAATATTAATATAATAACGGTCGCTTTACAATCTGTTGACGGAGGTAAGAAAAGGTTTGGGGGTTCTAGTTCCCGGGTTTTAAAAAGTAGGACTCTCTTAGCCACCCAATAAATTCATCATCGATCTCTTTTTCCGAAGTGATTTCAAAACAATTTTTATAGTTTTTGCCCGATAGAGGTACAGATTGTACTAACCTGGAACTGTCAATTATTCTGTTAGCGGCGATTCTTACTTCTAAACTTTCTCTTTTGGGAAGTGCCGCCAAAAAATCATAAATCCCGAATAAGTGAATACAGCAAGGAAGTGATATTATTTTTACTTTCCCCGCCTTTTTCTCTATCCTTCCGGCTAAGTAGTCAAATATTTTCTTGGCCTTTTTCTTGTTTTTGAAGTGATCTTCTATGGGAACCGAACGGCAGCTGTGGGGCTGCTTCGCCCTTTTGAATATCCTTTTGCATTTGTCACAAGTCCACATTATGTTGTCTTCATACACGCAGTTGAAAAAGCAATCAAAGGAATTGCCCTACGGGTAGGACGCATCCACAAACACTAACACCCCCCTTGGGACATTTACCAGACCACACCTCACCCGCTTTCCACTTATCTTAAGGCGTCGCGGACGGTACGGCTGACGGCGTACTCGATTCTATGGGTGTCGGGCTTGCCGATTCCGAAGCCTCCGGGCTTGCGGAAGGAGACGGTGTTACAACTGGCGCCGGGGTAAAACCGGTCAAAAGTCTATTCAACCAGCCCAAAAGGCTGAAACCCTGCAAACTGTTATAGAGTTTCGTCTCTATGGCAGTAAGTTCCGCCTGAAGAGTCATAATCGTTTCCGAAATTGTGCCGCTTTCGGTAGCCCCTGCTTTTTCCTGAATTCTATTCAATTTGGATACTTGATTCCTCAAACGCACTATTTCACTGCGAACCTGTCCCGCATTTTTATAATCAGGGCCCATGATAAACTTCACAATACTCGGGCGCGCTTCCATTGTTGCTATCGAGGTGCTGATTTCAAAGTCGGACTTCTCCTCTTCTTCAATAACCTCCGAAATCTCATTTCTGATTTCCTTATTCTTGGTTTTTGCTTCCACCACCTGAAGCTTCTTTATGGAATTTTCAAGATATTTATTGGTGTTTCCGGTAGCAGCTTCTGTCTTTTTTCCCTGTACGGAGCCGGTAACACTTCCCTTAAAACCGTTTGTGAATACATTGGATACGATTACTCCCAGAATAACCAGCGGAATTGCAATGACGAATAATTTTGTAATTATAATCACCTTCTAACTAACACCTCTTTTTTAATGCACCTAGGTGAACGTGCTCCATACCATAATCACATCTGGAAAAATAAAAGTCAACAATGTTAAGCATAAAGGACGGGGAAAATTACTCCGTTAATTGATTAAACCAGAATTCGTCTGCGGCGCGGATCCTTTCGAGAGGAACCCCTGTTATTTCACTGGCGTACTGTTGAAGCTTAAGATATTCCGTCTCTCCCCTTTTCAACATTTGCCCATGCTCCGGATCTTCAAGGCCACCCATGTACAGAAGCGCATCGCGGTCGATATGGGAAAACTCAACTTCACCACTCATAACAAGCTCAAGAAGGTCATCAATTATTTTGGAAGCTTTGAGCGCTTCCTTGTCGGGATACATAAGGGAGAGAAACTCCGCTTTTGCATATTTTTCAGTCAGCTTTTGGATTTCTAAAGATTGAGCCTCTTTCATACCCGCGATTGTATCACAAATGAAAAAAGGGGTTTTTCTTTTTCACGGATTGCACTTTGCTCCTTTATATACTTAAATTAAATAACAGAAGGGGGTGATAATTAATGACTACCAAAAAATCATCTAAAAATTGGAACTTGGGCTTACTTTCTTTTGCCGCGATTGTGCTTCTGGTGGGAACTGTCTATCTTTCAAAAATTTCTAAGGGTTCCGTAGAAGGTGTAGGAACCGGTTTTGACGGGTTTGGATATAACTATACTGCGAGACTATTCCAAGGCACATTGGATGGAGCCGATAGAAATATAGACGAAACATATTGGGGTGATGAAACTTATGCCAATGACCGTCTTGTAATGAAATGGTCCAAAGCATGGAACGATGCAAGGTTTAACGGAGAACCCTGGACACCGGATGCCTGGACATCTAATGAATATAACGGAAAAGTTCCCGGAGGAAGCGGTGAGGTTTGGCATTACAAAATTTCCTGGGTCGGACCCGAATTGGAACAAAGCCAATATTGGCGGCCGGGCGGATATGCTATATGGGGACAATTTGAAGTAATTTTCTCCCAAGGAACTGTTGCAAACGAACATTTTTGGGATGCACATGCCGATCCTGCGGGATACGGAATGTTCTAAGGAGAAAAACAGAGAGAAGCTGGCTGGCTTATATTTAAAGGTCAGGTGACCGTTAAATTCTCTGTTTGTTTGTTAAATCTTACGATTAATTACCATAGCCATTAGGCGTAGCATGTGTGAGCCAGTAATGGGCTCCATCTGACATCCCTTGGTCCATGACAACTTCGTAATTACCCCAAATTCGGTAACCACCATTTTTCCAATAAGAACCTTCATCTAGAACAGCGTTACCCGTAGTGCTATACCAGGTTCCATTGTCACCATCTGTGGCCGTCCAAGTTCCATTAATGATGGTGCCTGCAGCAGATATGGTCCCGTTGGCGGTATAGGTGTAAGGATAAGCTCCGCTTCCTGGCAAATAAGTTGCGACTATTGTCACAGTATTACCTGCTACAGAAACAGCGGCGGTGTAAGTGTTACCCGTTGATGCTCCGATTGCTGAACCATCTGCTGCGACTGTTAGCGTATGAGCGTATGTACCAGGATATTTTGTTGAAACAAAGTTTAATCCCCAGTTCCCCGTTAAATTCCAGGTTGCGGCCCCTACCCAGATGATCTTGTAGTGCCAAACTTCGCCTGATCCACCCGGAAATGCTCCATTCCATTCATTGGAAGTCCACGCGCCTGCACAAACAGCCGGATCATTGTTCCCTGCGTCATTGCAAGCATCCCAAGCCTCGTTCCACTTCATGATTAGGTTATCGTTGGAATAAACTCCCATGCAGTTAGCAGCTTGGCCTCCTGCAAGGCACCATCCTGATGCGGGTCCGTTAAAGATATTGCCGTTATCGTTGTAGCCGTATTGGTCAAATCCGTTGCCACCAGCGAACGCAGTTGTTGCCGGTACGATCACGAGAATCAGTACTACAAGTATTGCAAAGATCTTTTTCATCGCGAATTCTCCTTATTTTGAATGTGCTAGCCAGCTTCTCAGGCTACATTATATCCGATAATATGGCAAAAGGCAAGTCACAAACCACAAAAAAGCGCAGTAGTTGCAGATTCTTAGGCAGGTGCAGGGGTTTGTAAATTTAGATGATGGTTTCTTTACTAAGATCTGATGCCCGCTCTTGCGTCGTGGGTTGCTTTTTTAATGGCTTATTTACATTTAAAATGCGACTCGTATTTTTTTGTCATCGAATGCCTTTGGCTGTATGACCTATAATTTGACATTTTTCTTCAGGATGCTATACTCCTTTATGCTAAATCAGGCACAGTTTAGGCATAATTTGCGGCCTAATTTGGTGTAAATTAGCTTGTTCTCTTGCACGTTGAAATTGCGGACTTTTGGGTAAGATCATATTTTATCTCTCAGAAAGGAGAAAAAAATGAAGGCAAAGAGTTTGGTCATTTTGTTGGTAACACTAACACTATTGGTTAACGGTGTGGTAATTTCCACTCCCGCCAAAGCAGATAATGTCCAAGAAATGTATCATACGTTTCTCCCGATTGTTTTGAAGAACCCTGACGGGCCAATTTGGGTATTAAATCCGGTACATAAACAAGATAACCACGATGTATTTTTACTTTATTCTCAAGGGTGCGTACGCTACTGTCCCTCCTGTTGGTGAGGTGGGAGATCCAAACGGTTGCTACGCTGTAATTCTCACGGAGGATTGGGAATGGAGTAGTTCCGATCCTATTATTTTGGGTTATGACCATGCTACGGAGGTCTGGATGAAAGTGGCTGATTTTTCAGCAGCAGATCCGCTTGCATGGGCAGCGCAGCTAAAAGAAGACCTTCAAAATGAATATGGAGGAAAAAGCTGCGACATCGCCTTGTACTACAAACCATAAATCCGCACCCAAGTTGCAAGAATCCCTCCATTCAGAGAAAAATTGTTTTGCTTAGGCAGACGATTTTTCAAAGGTGGAGGGTTTTTCGTTTTTTTTATTTGTGCCTTTCTATGTCTGAAACCAGACTCCTGAATATGTAGGAGGATGTCAAACCCTAGACTATAAAAAGCAGGGGCTTTGGGTGTCTAAATCATAACGGGAGTAAGTATGTTTTTCCCAAAAAAAACCCTTTAACTGGAATGTCATTTGACTGGCGTGTCAAAGACTCAATTAAAGGGTTATTTTACTCATACAGAAGGCACGTTAAAGGCCACTTGAAAGCGCTTATTCGCTTACGATGTGATTAACCACATAAGCAGCCACAACCAAAATCCTACAAGCAGTACTGCTAAAGTTACATCAATTATATTGCTTGTAGTTTTCCCTACGGTAATTTTCATCTCCTCATCACTGTACATGTGTGCAGTGTAATCTCCATCGTCAATTATCCAGTTACCCGCCTTTATGCTGGTTGGGGGTGTAGTGAAGTAATTACTGTACTTCCAACCCAAGGGGGCTTTCGTTATCTTGCCTATCAGTGCATCTTCTCCTAGATGCATGGCGTAAAATTCCGATGACGCAGCCTCAAAGTTAACTGTGGCTACGTTTTCAATAACCAACGCGTTGTCGTTGTGCAAACGCAAGTTCACATCTGTTCCGTTATATACGTCGGGTGCGCTGTAATTGGCAACCAGAATTACGGCTGCGGCAAGTATTACAGCGGCCAAAAGGGTCAGAGCGATATTCTTCATTGCTGTTTCTCCTCAAAAAA
>LCIL01000004.1 GCA_001001045.1 Candidatus Woesebacteria bacterium GW2011_GWA1_44_23
AATGGTTTTGTAGCGGCATGCAAATGTTACGTCCCCGCCGCAAGCATCATTTTCCCTCCCCGCAATCGGGTATTTAGTGTCTGTAAAACTTCTATCAACATTGACGTCAACCCCTCCGATGGTATCGATAATACCCTGAAAACCGGAAAAGTCGATTGCCAAGGCATAATCAACGGGCTGTCCCGTAACTTCGGATACTATTTGTTTTGCGAAGTTTAGGCCTCCGCCACGTTCTGGTTGAATATTGCCCCAGTAGTAGGCACTATTAATTTTTGCTCTGATTTCGGGTATCCAGATGTCGCGCGGAATAGATACCAATGTTATTGAATGATTGGTTAAAGAAAGTGAGACAAATATCATCGTATCTGTCAGGTCCGCTCCCTCGTGCCCTTTTCCGCTCTTTCCCAAAATCAGTACATTTACCCTTCCGTCTGTAGATTTAATCGTCGAATCTTGTGAAGATAGAAAGCTTTTGGCTGCCTCGCGATATCCTGATACCCCCGCCCGCTTAAAGATCGCGTCTGCAATAACAAGAGGGGAAACAAGGAGTAGCACCACAACCAAGATTATTCCTAATTTGACTAAAAACTTATGCCGTTGGGGCAATGCTTCCGGGGTGCTAGAATTGATCTGTCCTTTTTCCATTATGTCTATTCTATCCGATCTTAACCTGAAAATGCCCTTCTTCTGACTTTTACAAATAAAGCAGCCAACGAAATGAAGGAGAGAATTGCCAAAATTCTGAATTCTAAATTTCAAATTCTGCCCACGGCAGGCACTTTCCACTCTTTCTGCGCCAAGGTTCTCCGAATTGACGGCAGACATATCGGAATCCCGGTCAACTTTATAATTTATGACGAGCAAGACCAAAAGGATGCGGTTAAACAAATACTTGAGTCTTTCGACATTTCGACCGACCAGTATAACCCGGCCTCATGGCAGGAGGTTGTTGCCAAGGTTTATCCGGGATACGAGAAGATGCTTAAGGAAATCGGAGCCTTAGATTTCGATGATCTATTAATTAAAACCGTTAAACTATTCAAAGAAGTCCCGGATATATTGGAAAAATGGCAAAGGACTATTACCCACATTTTTGTCGATGAATGGCAGGACACCAACAAAATCCAATACACCTTAACCAAGCTACTCGTCGGTAAAAGAAAAAACATCACGGCGGTGGGGGATGCCAGTCAGTCTATTTATTCATGGAGGGGTGCTGATTACAAGAATATAAATTATTTAATCCACGATTACCCAGGTATAAAAATAATTAATCTGGAGCAGAACTACCGTTCCACTCAAAACATCCTGGACGCCGCCAACCTTGTAATTTCCAAAAACACAAGTCATCCAATTCTAAAACTCTGGACGGAGAAGAAGGCGGGGGCAAAAATTAAACTCTATGCGGCAAGAAACGGCTTTGACGAGGCGGATTTTGTTGTTGATGAGATCAACCGATCAAAAGCATTTTCTGACTTCGCGGTTTTATACCGAACCAACGCTCAATCCCGTGTTTTGGAAGAAGCGTTCCTGCACACCGGAATTCCCTATATGCTGGTCGGCGGGGTAAGATTTTATGATCGTAAAGAAATAAAGGATGTTATTTCCTACATCAAATATTTGGTTAATCCCAAAGATTCAGTTTCCAAAAAAAGAATTGAGAAAATCGGCATCAGAAGGTTTGAAAAATTGAAGGAGATGCCCTCACTAGACGGGATGACAACTCTCGATATTCTCGATGCGGTAATACAAAAAACCGACTATCTGGCACTTTTTCAGAAAGAGTCTGAGGAAAATTTGGCACGTCTTGAAAACTTAAAAGAGCTTCGTTCCGTCGCAACGGAATTTCCAGACATTAATGATTTTCTGGAAAACGTGGCCCTGGTTGAAGCCGGTCCAAGAAAGCAAACAAAAAACGCCGTCACTCTAATGACCCTGCACGCCGCTAAGGGGCTCGAATTCCCAACCATCTTTATAGTCGGAATGGAAGAGGGCCTTTTTCCTCACTCCCGGAGCCTGATGGACGTAAATCAACTGGAGGAAGAGAGGCGTCTTGCCTATGTCGGCATAACCCGCGCCAAGGAAGTTGTCTACTTGACCTATGCCAGTTCCCGACTTTATTTCGGAGAAAGGACAAGTAATCCCCCCAGCAGATTTATAACAGACATTCCTGAAGATTTACTTGAGAATGTCGGCGGAAATAGTTTTTCCGGCAGAGATGTTCTAAAATTAGATTCTGTTGATGGTCTCAAGGAAACTTTTGACGATATTATCGAAAAATACTTACAACATGACGACTAACAGGTTGAATGAAATCGCCGCACATCCCCTGCAGACCTCCTTTTGGGCAGAGTTCAGAAGAAAGTGGGGAAACGAGGTTCTCGAAACAAAATACGGAATTCTGACACTTCATAAGCTGCCTCTCACCAATTACAGGATCGCAATGTTCGAGAAAGGCCCTTCACCAACAAAAGAAATGCTTAGGTATCTAAGAAAAATTGGGGAAGAAAACAATTTGATCTTTATTAAATTAGAGCCCAATTGTATTAGAAACGACAAACTTGTCAGATTGGTTCAATCCGAAGGGGCTACTGCCGGACGCAGTCTTTTTACCCCCACAACGTTTTGGATTGATCTGACTCCAAGCGAAGAAGATTTAATGAAAAGTTTCTCAGGAAAAACCCGGTACAACATCCGCCTCGCCGGGAAAAGAGGTGTAATAGTCAAAGAGGATAATTCTGATGAGGCTTTCAAAAAATATCTGGACCTCACCCGCGAAACGGTCAGCCGGCAAGGATTTTATGCACATACGGAAAAATATCACCGCCTTATGTGGGATGTTCTGAAAAAAGCAGGAATTGCCCATCTTCTTACCGCCACATATCAGGGTGAAATCATAACCACCTGGATACTGTTTGCCTGGAAAAAATTCCTTTACTATCCATACGGAGCTTCGACCGAAAAGCATAAGGAGGTCATGGCCAATAACTTAATGATGTGGGAGGCGATAAGATTCGGCAAGAAAATAGGGCTAACCACATTTGATCTCTGGGGGAGGGAAGAGGGTAAAGGGTTTACAAAATTTAAGGAGGGATATAACCCAAAAGTGATTGAATTTCTGGGAACGTGGGATTTGGTAATCAGTAAACCCCTTTACTTTTTATACAAAGTTGCAGAATGGATTCGTTGGCCTGTCCTCAAAGTTTTTGCCCAATTAGGTTTGTCAAAGAACCGTTTTTAAATTATGGTTGATGTCCGCCAGTCGATTCACTATGCGAACTACTTAAAAAGGATTGGTTGGACGGTTGAGAGAATCGGGGAAATAAACTATTTCCTTCGGAAATTCCCGCTTATCGGCTCGGTTTTGAAGGTACAAAGGCCTGAGGAAATCAACCGTGATGTAATAGACAAAATAAGCCGAAAATACCGCGTATTTCAGGTAATTATCGAGCCCAAGACCGAGCTTGATGCGAAATATTTAGTCTCAATTGGCTTCAAGCTGTCACAAAAACCTTACCTGCCAAGCAGAACTCTCCAAATTGATCTTACACAAAGCCAAAAAGAGATTTTCAGACACTTTAAGAAAGACTCCCGCTCCATTTTACTCAAAGCTTTGTCGGGTGGGGGAAGGGGCGCAGATATCCGACAGTGTTTAGCCCCCGATGAAATCGTAAAGTGGCGTGAGGCTTGGAAAAATTCCGTTAATTTTAAAAGATATGTGCCGCCGGCTGTGCAACTTCTGAATTTACGCAAAAGTTTCCCCGGTAACTACTCCCTTTTCCTTACGTCGCACAATATATCTGGCAGAATTATAGGTGGAGTGCTTTTCACACGGTCTTTACACGACTTTGCGTATTACTGGTATGGATTTACAAACAAAGAAGGCCGCGCTTCCCTCTCTCAATACTCTCTACTCTATCAAGGAATACTATGGGCTAAGAAGCATGGTGTCAAAGTCTTTGATTTTGAAGGAGTTTATGATCCCCGCTTCCCCGATAAAAGCTGGCTCGGTTTTTCCCACTTCAAACGCTCTTTTGGCGGTTATGAGGTTGAATATCCAGGCTGTTATACTAAGTTTAGATTAGCTTTATGAAAATTGAAAAGAAAGTTTGGCCTGAGTATTTTAGGAAAATTAAATCGGGTGAGAAAACATTCGAATTAAGACTTGCGGATTGGAAATGTAAAATTGGTGATGTCCTAGTTCTTAAAGAATGGGATCCCAAAACTCAAAAATATACCGGTCGAGAAATTAGCAAGAAAGTTACTTACGTAATTAAAACGAAAAATCAAAAATTTTGGTCTAAGGAAGAAATCGAAAAGTATGGTCTCCAAATAATTGCTTTCAAATGATTATCGATCTGATCTGCAAAATAGTGCATACTCACAACCCTTTTGGCAAAAAACGTGATCACTACATTTAAAATCAGACTTTTCGATTCTGTCACGGATTTTAAGTATCTCGGAAACTGCACCCTCCAACTGTTCTGCGGTCCGAACTGTAGAAATTTTTTCTTGTAAGTCCAGGTAATACAAAGATAATTTTATCTTTTCCGGAGCTTTTCCAAAAGGAACCGTCGGAATTTTTGTTGCGGCAAGTGCATAAAAGGAAAGCTGGAGATTCTTATCAACTTCTTTTTGAGTCGGGATTGTTGCTCCCGTTTTGTAATCAACTACTTCTATTTGCCCGTTTCCTAAATCGTCAACCCGATCGATTCTCCCCCCAATCTTTAAATCCTTGCCGACGTGAACCGTAAAGGGCTGTTCGAGAGCAATCGGCATTTTTTTTGGACTAAATCCATATTTTAAAAACCCGATTAAATAATCTTTTCCTTTCTGTATAAATTCCACCTCGTGTTTTTTGGACGTATAACCCTCTCTTACCCAATTATCCTCAAGCAACTTTAAAAGCAATTTTTCAACAGGCTTTTGTCCCGAAGAGACTTCTTCATAAAAACTTTTAAGTGTTGCGTGGATTGTTGTTCCAAAACTCGCGGAGGCATTCGGCGGTGTGGGAACTTTGTAAATATACCGAAGCTTATAATGCAACGGGCAGGTCTGAAAAGTTTCGATTTGGGAATATGAAAGGTAATCAATATGCAGGTCCTCCCCCGCCTTTACCGGGGCTTCGGTGGGTTTGGCTTTTATCTGATAATCAAGAAACGACAATTGATCGGCTTTTATCTTTGATTGTTCGGCAGATAACGCGCTATCACCTAAAGACTCGAAAATGAACGGTGAAAGTTTTTTCTCACGTTTCGCCTCCCCATAATAATCTGCGGCCGTCAAAATTAACTTTTCTTTTGCCCGCGTCATTCCCACATAAAAAAGCCGGCGCTCCTCTTCCAGGTGATAATCCCCCACCGGCAAAATCTCTTTGATAAGTTCCTCCGGAATTGCGATCTGTTCACGGCGTTCGGAAGTCGGAAATCTTTGCCCGACCAAATTTACAATAAAAACAACCGGAAACTCCAGCCCCTTGGCGGAATGCGCCGTCAAGATGTTTACGGCATTTATTTCACTCCAATCTTCATTTGTAGCCAGGGGTGATTCCCCAAGTTCCATTGATAGATCAAGCCAATCGGTAACGGCAGGAATTGTTGCGTCCTCGTGATCTATCTCATACGTCTTCAGTTTGTCAAAAAATTTGGAAATATTTTTAGCCCTATTCTCCGCTTCCACCGATTCAGGAGACAAAAGTTTTAGAAGTAGTCCCGTCTCTTCCAAGAAGTAATACAACAACTGTCCCGCAGTTTCTTTTTTGGCTATGTCTAGGTGTTTATTGATTATTCCGAGTATTTTTTTTATTGTTTCTTTGGTCTTAACGGTTACAAAAATGTCATCAATTTTTTCCGCAGATTCGAACAGACTCGTGTTGTACTTCCGCGCGTAGTTACCCAACGCCGCCAAATCCCTTCCGGAAATATTAAAATAGTCCAATGCAAGAAGTCTGTAGAATGCAACCGAGTCGGTAAAATCGCGGAGCACTTTAAGATATGAAATCAAATCCACTATTTCGGGTTGCTTAAAAAGTCTACCGGGGCCCAGGAATTGGTAAGGGATGCCGTGGCGGGAAAGGGCACGCATAATCGGATCCGAGTGATTATTGGCCCTAACCAAAATGGCAAAATCGCGCCAAGAATATTTTTCCTCTTCGTTGAGTCTTTTGATTTCTTTGGCAATCCGATCCGATTCATTTTCGACTCTATCGGAATGAATAAAACCGATTTCGGCTCCGTCCTTGGCAACTTGTGACTTTAATTTTTTATCAATTTTCTCAACAACTTCCAACCTGTCCGGGTTATTAAATTGTATTAGGTCGTAACTTCGATCCAGTATTTCCTGTGTGCTGCGATAATTTTTGGTTAAAACTACAGCTTTTGTCTTTGGGAAATTTTTTCTGAACTGTACGATATTACTAACCGCCGCGCCCCTAAATCTGTAGATTGATTGATCATCATCCCCCACCACATTTATGTTTCCGTTTTTGCCTGCTAATAGTTTTGCCAATTCGTTTTGGGCGTAGTTGGTGTCCTGAAATTCGTCAACAAGCAGGTACTTAAACTGTTTTTGATATTCCTTTAGAATGTTGGGGCGGGTCCTAAAAAGCTTCAGAGTTTTAACAATCAAATCCCCAAAATCCATTAACCCCTCTTTTACTTTGATCTCGTCGTAGGCTTTATAAGCTTTGGAGAGCTCCTCCCATTTTTCAATTTCGGTTCTTTCTTTGTTTTTCTTTGTTTTTTGTTTTTTGACCCATTCGGCATAATCATTCGGAGAGACATCTTCATCCTGAAGACGCGAGAAGTGTTGCAGGATTCCGCTCAAAAACTTTGTCGGGTTTCCAAGGGGGCGAAAATAATTCAGATCCAGTTTGAAAAGATTGTTTCTCAAAAGTTGTACCGCTTCCGCCTCCGTCATTAATTTATAACGGGGGGTTAGCCCTATGTGGAGCGCTTCACGGCGCAAAATTCGGTCGCAAAAAGAGTGGAAGGTCATTATCCACATTTGCGTGTACCCGTAAGGCATGGCGACATCGACCCTCTCTTCCATTTCTCTCGCAGCCTTTTCCGTAAAGGTTAATGCCAGAATCTCCGACGGTTTTATCTTTTTGGAAAGAATCAAATATTTAATCCGTTCGGTTATTACGGTTGTCTTTCCGGTACCGGCACCAGCAATGATCAGAAGTGGCCCGGTGCCAAATTTGACAGCGGCTTGCTGTTCCCTATTTAGCTTAAGGGCTAAAATATCCTTTGCCACGATCAGATTGTAACATGAAAATTATTCTTCCAACTTATTGTTCTTTGCGCCACTTAAATTTTGTGTAGATCTGATTTTCTGCCCCAATTGGGTAAACGAGGAAAAAACATTGCTCATGATGTTATAAGCATTATTTAGATGTTTTTGAAGAATGCTCAAATTTTCTTCAACCTTGCCGTAATCCTTCTGGATCGCACGCAGTATCCTGAAAACCTCCTTTGACTTCAGTTCCAAATCCTTCCCTTCAAAAGAAAGAAGAAGCACCTGCAAATGCGCGTACAATGTATTCGGAGAAACCGGGTAGACTCTCATTCTTCTTGCAAGTGTTGAGAGTTCAGGGATATTTACAACCTCATAATAAACCGCCTCGGATGGAATATACATTAAGGCAAAATCCATTGTTCCCTCCTCCGGCAGAATATATTTTTTACTGATATCCTCAATGTGTTTTTTTACGTCCTGTATCAATTGTTTCTTACCAAAGTTTCTTTCTGCCTCCGTTTCCCCTTTTATCATTACGTTAAAATTCTCCATTGGAAATTTCGAATCGATACAAAGAAGTCCAGCGTCGGTTTTTAAAACTGCGTCCACTTTCATGCCGCTTTTGAAGGGATGTTGCAAATGAAAAGCATTCTTGGGAAAAGTCTGTCCTATCATCTCCTTCAAAACCTCCTCCCCCAATCCTCCCCTAAGTTTTGGGGATTGTAGGAAATCCTGGAGAGTCCTGATTCCTTTTCCGATCTCACTCATCTCCCCCAAATTTCTCTGAACTTGAGAAATAACCCTGGCTGCATTATCCAGGCGTTCGTTTACTGCCTCGGTGTTTTTCTGCAACGAAGAAAGGAGGTCCCGCCTATCCTCTCTGGACCCGCTTTGAAGAGTTTTAATTATTTCCAACAGTTCCTCAGAAGGCTTTTGCGACTCTTTTAGATCGGATAACTTCTTATTGATAAAAACGGCTATAACAACGAGAGCCGCTAATACTATAATTAGAATAATAATCGGGTCCATAATGTGAGATTATTCTATCACGCATGGCATAATTGCAAACAAGATGAAAAAGAATTTACGAAGACAACAAGTTCTTAAAAGAAGGAACTTCCTACCGACTTTGTCGATTACAGTCATTCTTTGGTTGGCTCTCGGAGGGTTAATCTATTTTGTCGACCCGGATTCTTTTGCTGTAATTCCGCTTTTTTTCATCCTGGCCTTTTTCTGTCTACTTTTTGCTTTTTCACTAATTTTTGCCAACAGCCGGCGAGGGGTTGTGGCAACAATAGCCCTGAGCTTTTTTCTTCTCCTTATGTATTTTGGTGTGGGCAATATCCTTAACCTAATTCTGATTGTTGCAATAGCACTATCTATCGAGTTATATTTCAGCTTAAGATGAATCCTTCGCTTGAACGTCAGCTGCTTCGAACATTCGCTCAAATGATTGATGATTTGGAAAGTCCCAAGGAAATTGAAATTTTCTTTAAAGATTTTTTTGACCAAGATGAACTTGCAAAATATGTAAAGAGGCTTGCAGTTGCTTACTGGCTAAAAAAGGGCAGGGACAAAGAGAACATCCAAAAAAATCTGCAGGCTACACCTAAAGAAATCTCCAAAGCCCAAAAGTCCCTTAAAAAAGAAGGGGTCAGTTTGGCTCTAAAAAAGATCGAGGCCGAGGAATGGGCCAGTGTCTGGGCCAAAAGAATCAAAAAATTCTCCAAATAGTAGCTTCAAATACCTTTCAGGCTGTACAATACAACCATGGACAAGAAATTCTACATAACTGCAGCCATCCCCTACGTCAACGCAGCCCCACATATCGGACACGCGCTTGAGTTCGTGCAAACTGATACAATCGCACGCTATCACAAACTTATGGGCGAGAGCGTGCTTACTCTTTCTGGCGGGGATGAAAATGCTCTCAAAAATGTTCAGGCCGCCGAAAAAGCCGGCGAGGAGGTCCAAGCCTTCGTCGATAAAAACACAGAGAAATTCTTTGATCTAACCAAAAAAATAAACTGTCAGTTTGACATTTGGCAAAAAGGAAGCGACCAAAAGCATCATTTTCCCTCTGCTCAAAAACTCTGGGGGCTTTGCGGTAAAGCCGGAGATATTTACAAAAAAACCTATGAGGGTCTTTATTGTGTGGGCTGCGAACAATTTTATTTGCCCTCAGAGTTGAACGAAAACGGAGAGTGCTTCGAACACCCGGGTAAAAAACTTGAGATTGTCTCGGAAGAAAACTACTTCTTCAAGCTCTCAAAGTACCAAAAGGAATTGGTTGATTTAATCGAATCTGACAAATTAAAAATAATTCCAATCGAGAGGAAAAATGAAGTTCTGTCTTTCTTAAAGGAGCCACTTCAGGATATTAGCATCTCCCGTTCAAACGAAAGAGCAAAAAATTGGGGCGTTCCGGTTCCAAACGACAAAACACAACGCATTTATGTCTGGTTCGATGCATTAAATATTTATCAATCGGGTGTCGGATTTAGCTGGGATGAAGAAAAATATAAAAAATGGTGGCCGGCTGATCTCCATGTAATTGGCAAAGGTATAACCAGATTTCATGCTGTTTACTGGCCGGCATTCCTTCTTTCCGCAAAATTGCAATTACCTAAGGCGATTTTTATTCATGGATATTTCACCGTTAATGGGCAAAAGATGTCAAAAACTTTGGGAAATGTAATCGATCCGGTTAACATAATAGAGAAGTATGGAGCTGATGCTCTGAGATATTATTTATTGGCAAAATTCTCGCCGTTTACAGACGGCGACTTTTCTGAAGAAAAGTTAAAAGATGTTTATAACGGTGAGCTAGCGAACGGACTTGGAAATCTGGTGGCACGAATAGCAAAGGTTTGCGAAAACATCGACATTACGATGACTGCTATTTCAAAGAAGGTCGCGGGGGTAGAAAACAAGATAGTTTTTTGGATACCCGATCCAGATTTGGAGAGAAAATATATTGAAGCAATAAAGAATTATAGATTCGATGAAGCACTAAGATTGGTGTGGGAGAAGATTGCCGATCTTGACGGCAAAATATCTAATAAAAAACCTTGGGAGTATGGCAAATCGGAAAGAGATTCTGAAGAGATAGAAAACTTCTTAAAAGAAGATGCTGTGTTGTGGATTAGAGACATCGCAAAACTTTTAAAACCATTTCTTCCTGAAACTGCCGAAAAAATTGAAAAACAATTTAAAGGACCAAAAATAGTTTCAGGAGATTCGCTTTTCCCCCGATTAATATGAGAGACTGGATAATTAAACATGATAGGATTATCCAAAGGTTCCTGGAAATTCTACCGGGGTTTGTTTCATGGAACCTTATTTTGTTCCCTTACTGGGGAATACTCGTAATTCCCAGCGCCGTTGCCTACTTCATATTATTTTTTAATATTTTTTGGTTTTATCAATCCCTTCAAATTGCCATATCCTCAATAATTTCCCATACACGTATACAAGCGGCCAAAATTTATGACTGGATGGGAGATGTCAGGGGTTTTCCCGATTGGCAAAAGGTCCAGCACGTCGTAATCATCCCCACTTACAAAGAACCTATTCATATACTGGAAAGGACTTTTGAATCTCTCGCTTCCCAGGAATTCCCGACAAAACAAATAATCCCGGTTCTCGCCATGGAGGGAAAAGAGGTAGCCCAAGACAGGAATGCAAAGTGGGAGGTATTAAAAGCAAAATACGGGAACGTTTTCAGGCATATGTTTATGACCGTCCACGAGCTTGAAATGGGAGAGGTTACAGGCAAGGCATCAAACGAAAGATTCGCCGCCGTCTGGGTCAAGGAAAATTATATTGATCCGAATAAACTTGATATTGATTATTTTACGGTTACCTCGTGCGATGCTGACCATAAGTTTCACCCAAAACATTTCGCTTGTTTGACTTATAAGTTTTTGGATAACCCAGATAGGTATAAAAGGTTTTGGCAACCATCGGTTATGTTTTACAACAACATCTGGGAAATTCCGGCAATTACCCGCGTTCCGAATACGTTTATGACCATATGGAACCTTGCTCAGCTCGCCCGCAAAGACCGCCTTATAAATGCACAAAATTACTGTCTGTCTTTTAAGCTTCTTGACGAGGTCGGGTATTGGGACGCCGACAAAATTCCCGAAGACTGGGGAATATTTTTTAAAGCCTTTTTCAAAAAAGGAGGAGGGATTGAGGTCGAGCCGATATATCTTCCCTTAATGGCCGACGCGGCGCAGTCCACCTCCTTGTGGAAAACCGTAACTAACCAATACCAGCAAGTCCAAAGATGGGCCTGGGGCGTAAGTGACGACCCGTGGATAATTAAAAGCTACTTCTTATCCAGAAACGTTCCTTTTTGGGACAAAACCACCCGCCTCTTCCAGGTTATTTGGGCGCATTTTCTTTGGCCCGTTAATTGGTTTCTTATAACAATTGGGCTTACGCTCCCTACCCTTCTTAATCCCGCATTTGGCAGAACAGCATTGGGTTACATGGTTCCCAAACTTTCGTCATTTATTCTGACAATTTCACTCGCATTTCTTCTCGTCATGATAGTTATCGACAATATTCAAAAGCCCAAGAGGCCAAATAAAGTCTCTCTTTTCAGGGTGATTCTTACTCCATTCGAGTTTGTCCTAATGCCGATTGCGGGGTTCTTCTTCTCCGCTCTCCCGGGACTTGATGCGCACACACGTTTAATGCTTGGCAAATATATAGAGTATAGGGTCACGGAAAAGGTTTAAGGATCAGAGAGATTTGTAGTACTCTATTGTTTTTCGAAGACCTTCGTCAAGGTTTACTACCGGTTCCCAATTCAATATTTTTTTGGCTTTTGTAATATCCGGCTGTCTTCGCATAGGATCATCTTCCCTAAAATTTCCACTGTATTTAATTTCAGATTTGGAGCCGGTGAGATCTATAATCTTATGCGCCAGATCTTTTACGGTATATTCGTCGGGGTTGCCCAAATTAAATATCTCTCCATTGGTGTCATCCGAAAACATCGCTTTAAAAATTCCATCAACCATATCACTAACATAACAAAACGACCGTGTCTGACTTCCGTCCCCATCGATGGTTAAAGTCTCGCCCGAAAGTGACCCGTTAATAAAATTTGAAACCACCCTTCCGTCATCTTTTTGCATTCGGGGGCCATAAGTATTAAAAATCCTGACAATTCTCGCATTCAAATTATATTTCTGTATATAAACATAGGTCGCGGCTTCCGCATACCTTTTGCTTTCGTCATAACAGGCTCTTGGCCCAAAAGTGTTGACGTTCCCAAAATAAGTTTCTTTTTGCGGGTGCTCCCGAGGGTCTCCGTAAATCTCGGATGTAGAGGTAATTAAGGCTCTAGGACCCGTATTTTTTGCTAATTCCAGTACGTTTAAAGTGCCCACAGAATTGGACAAAAGAGTCTCTTCCGGATAATTTTGATAATCGATAGGAGAGGCGGGAGAAGCGAGATGAAAAATATAATCGACTTGTTGATCGGCTAACCGGCTGATGGGTTTAACTACATCAGCTTCGATAAACTGAAAATTTGGATTTTTTAAAAGATGTTCGATGTTGTTTTTGGAACCGGTAAGAAGATTGTCGAGACAGATGACTTTATATTTTTTGTCTATAAGAAGATCGCATAAATGGCTGCCGATAAATCCGGCCCCTCCCGTAACCAAAATGCTTTGCATATGGGCAAATTATACCTTAATATGGTTATATATGAAATCGGTTTGGCAGAAAATTCATATTCTTTCGGGCAAACTGCACATACCCTCCCTCCCCAATTGGCTTATTGGAATCCTGGCTCTTATATTTATTCTTCGGATTCCCTCCTTTTTCGAACCTTACTACTACGGGGACGAAATGGTCTATATGACCTTGGGCCAGGGGGTACGTCAAGGCGTCACTCTTTACAAAGATATTTATGACAACAAACCCCCTCTTCTTTATTTAACCGCAGCCGTATCAGGAAGTCTTTTTTGGTTTAAGATAATTTTGGCTTTTTGGAACCTTGTCACAATTGTTTTCTTCTACAAACTCGCAAAGTTTCTGTTTGAAAAGGACGAAAAAGCCCAAAAACTCGCAATTATACTTTTTGGACTTTTGACTACCCTACCACTTCTGGAGGGGTTAACCATTAACTCGGAAGTCTTTATGATAATTTTTACTATCCTGGCGTTTTTAATACTTCTTAAAAAGGATTTAAAACCGCGTGGAGTATTCTTAGCCGGTATTTTTTTAGGTCTTGGTGCCCTCTTTAAAATGCCAGCGGCATTCGACGCCCCAGTTATCGTTTTCTATTGGCTGATTACGGAAGGACCAAGTAATTGGAAGAGGATACTTAAAAACACGCTCATTCTTGTGGCAGGATTTGCCGCTCCGCTCCTGGTAACTTTTATCTGGTACCTTTTTAAGGGAGCTCTTCCCGAATATATCAAGGCTGCATTCCTGCAGAACGTCGGTTATTTGAGCAGTTTCAGACCCGGTGATGTTCAAAAACCATTTCTTGTACGAAATGCCCCGCTTTTGGTACGGGGGTTTGTAACCCTGGCCGGCACGTTTATTCTTTTCATTTTCCGGAAAAAACTTTCAAATAAATTTATTTTATTCTCGCTTTGGACAATTTTTACACTTTTTGCAGTAGCCCTTTCCGAACGGCCGTATCCTCACTATCTCATTCAAACGGTTGCGCCGATTTCGTTCCTTATTGCTATATTCTTTACCGAAAAGAAATTGGAACAGTCTCTTGCTGTAATTCCTCTGGCTTTAACGCTTTTTGTCCCCGTGTACTATAAATTCTGGCTGTATCCGACGGCAAGCTACTATCTACGTTTTGTTAACTTTGCCACTCTCAGGGAAACAAGGACTGCCTATTTCAACGGTTTTTCACCCACTACCAGCAGAAATTATGAGATTGCGCAGTTTCTGGTGACATCAAGCAATGTTTCCGACCGGGTATTTATGTGGGGGCCGGATTCTGCCGCCGTTTACGCACTTTCAAAACGTCTCCCCCCGATCAAATACGTGGTAGATTATCACATCCTGGAAAATTCCACTAAAGCCCAGGAAGCCGAAAATATTGCTTCCAACCCCCCGAAATTTATTATTTTAACGAGCGACAATCCTTACACAGAACTGCTGCCCTTAATTAAGCAGAAATATTTTTTAATTAACACGATAGGTAATGCCAACGTTTACTCAAGATCTGCTTTTCCTGCCGCGGAATAAAGGTTGCCAGGTTTTCAAATAAGCTGTAAGTATCGTACAATAGGTGACGTGTATGTGGAATAAACTGGCTTACAGAAACTACTTTCTGACGGCAATCGTCATCAATATCGGGATCTTGCTGTTACTAATTCTTTTTAAGAGCTTTTTGCCTCCCCAGGCACCGTTATTCTACGGAAGACCCATGGGTGAGGCTCAACTTACAAGTACTTTTGGACTTCTGATCGCTCCGGGAGTATCTCTTATGATGACTTTGCTAAATTTATTTCTCAGCCTCTGGGCTAAGGACAGTTTTATAAAAAGACTTTTGGCTATTTCTGCAATCGTTGTATCCGTCCTAACAGCCATAACCATAACAAAAATCGTTTCATTGGTAGGTTTCTTTTAAGGCCGAGTTATGGGTAGATTCTGCATATGAATAACTTGCGTAACTTATTCCTACTGCCTTGGCTCACCGCCGCAATCGTAGCTTTTGTCTCAACCCCTCTGGTAATCAAATTTGCCGAAAAACTCGGAATAATAGATGACCCGAGACGCAACAAACACCCGAAGGTAATTCATACTTACCCCACCCCCCGGGGCGGCGGGATTCCGATTTTTTTAGCACTTCTTATTTGCGGTCTGGTATTCCTGCCGATCGACAAGCATACGGTCGGGATATTGGTCGGGGCGGCAATTTTAGTTGTAATGGGAACCCTGGACGACAAACTAAACCTGAACCCGTATCTGAGATTGGGATTGGGGTTTTTGGCGGCCGCTGCCCCTATTGCGGCGGGGATAGGGATTTCTTTTATATCCAATCCTTTGGGAGGCATAATCGACCTCAGTCAACCGCAAATAAACTTTACAATCCTGGGTGCCACACATAGCATCTGGATACTTTCCGATATATTTGCCCTTCTTTGGATAACCTTTCTTATGAACATAGTAAACATGGGCGCCAAAGGGGTTGACGGACAACTGAGCGGGGTAACGGTGATTGCGGCCCTAACTATAGCTTTCCTTTCCCTGAGGTTTTCGGCAGACATTGCCCAGTGGCCGGTTATAATTCTCGCAGCAATCACGGCAGGTGCATACCTGGGGTTTTTACCATGGCACATTTTCCCGCAAAAAATTATGCCTGGCTACGGAGGAAGTACAATGGCCGGGTACTTGCTTGCCGTACTTTCCATTCTTTCCACAACGAAAGTCGGTGCTTTAATGGTGGTTCTTGGAATCCCGCTTATTGATACCGGCTACACCGTCGTGAGGCGGGTTTTAAACGGCAAATCACCCGTTTGGGGTGACAGGGGGCATCTTCACCACAGGCTCCTAGACGCCGGACTTTCCAAAAGGCAGGTGTCCTATTTCTATTGGGGAGTAACGGGAATCCTAGGATTTCTTGCTCTCAATTTGAATACTACCACGAAGCTGTATACAATGATCGGAGTGGCCCTTGGCTTAGGAGGACTAATCATATGGTTGACATCACGGCCGAAACAACCGGGAAGACAAAAGACTCGTTAATTGTCGGTGCTTTCAAGGCGATGCGCCCGGTGCATTGGATAAAAAATCTTTCGCTTTTTGCTGCAATATTCCTCTCCGGCGCCATGTTTGAGAAAGGGCGTTTGGAAATGGTCATTTGGGCTTTTATATCTTTCTGCCTGGCAACATCCGCCACCTACCTTTTTAACGATATCTTGGATATCAAGGCCGACAGACTCCACCCCACCAAAAAGTTCAGACCTGTTGCATCCGGATCGCTGCCCGTCTCCGTAGCCATCACTGAAGCGGTCATCCTTGCCTTTTTTTCAATTATAATTGCAGTCTTCGGCGGTTTAAACTCACTTTTTCTTTCGGTTGTTGTTGTTTATCTTGCCATGCAGTTTCTCTATAGCGTCGGGCTTAAAAATGTTGCAATTCTTGATATCATAATCATTGCCGCGGGGTTTGTACTGAGGGTTTACGCGGGCGCATTCGCAATCGATGCTCATCTGTCCGCGTGGTTCCTGCTTTGTGTAATTTCGGCTGCTCTTTTTCTGGCTTCGGGCAAAAGAAGGGCTGAAATAAATATTGCCCAAAATCTGAACTATGCGACGAGGAAAAGCTTGGGAACATATAAAAAAGAGCTTCTCAACTCTTATGTCACCATGTTCGGCAACGCATCTTGGATGAGCTGGGCACTTTTTACATTCTTTGAAAGCCCTAAGGCTTCCCTTCCTTTCTGGCTCACCCTGGCTGAGCTTTCCCGGACTACAACAATCGATAAACTTTTGATGTCTACAATTCCCATCACCATTTTTGGAATAATGAGGTATGAGTCTCTAATATTTGAGGGTAAAAGTGAAACACCTGAAAAACTTCTCTTAACCGATAAGTCTCTCATAATTGCGGTTGGACTATGGATCCTTTTTATATACTGGGTTCTTTATAGCGGCATATCCGTCTCCGGTATTTAAGAACTATTTAAGAGTTGCGCTTTGCGTGGCCTCCTGTACCTGGGTCACCTTTTTTACATATTGCCCGGATACCCATCCCTCAATTCCGTTCGGTAGGCCCGCTTTTGGTTCTTCATACTGAATTTTCACCCACCCGGTTGCTGCGTCCTCGTCGAGAAACAGATATTGGCTGCCCGGTTTAACCTGTGCAATTTCACTGCCCGAAGTTCCCGGGCCCGACCTGACTCTCAAAAATCCTGTGGGGGTTGAGAGTATCTGGACATAAGTTCTGGCCACGGGTGCGGGAGTCGGGGTAGGTTCAGGTGCAAGGTCTTTGGCTAGTTTTGCAAATAATGAAAGGCGATAACCGGCCCGAGTATTTAATGTCATTACTCTGCCGGCATACCCGGGTGCTTTCACCGTGATTTGGTGCTTGGCCGGAGAAATGCCTGACGTCTTATACGGCGCAAAGCCCTGAGGCAGACCGTCAACGGAAACCTGAGCGTTTTCGGGTATGGATATTACAATTAATCCTGTTTCCTGACTACCTATCTTGTCAAAAGAAATAATGTCTCCGGAGGACGAATCTTCCGTTTCTCCAAACTCCCTCTCCACTACCGTTTCGATGCCCGAAACGAGCGTGATCTTTGTTTCGTAAGCCATCAAATTTGGTTCAGAAGAACTTGGAACCATTTTGAGTGTTATTTCACCGGCTTCGTAGGTATTTTTATATGGGGTTTTGCCAACCAGAATACCGTTAATATAAACATCCGAAACGGGGTCCGAACTGACGGATATGCCACCCGGCTTTTCTCGAAGGTACCCTATCAGGAAAAATATCGCCGTGATTAGAGAAGCTAATGAAACCAGTGAGACAATAACTATTTTGGCGACTTTCATTGTGTCCGAGTGTAGCAAAGGAATATGGTAAAATACAAGCGTCTGGCCACGTGGTGAAGTGGAAACACGGCTGTCTGCAAAACAGCTACCGCACCAGTTCGATTCTGGTCGTGGCCTCTAAAACTTGACTTTCGGGCTTTTCATAGGTTAGAATAGCGACTCATCCCGCAATTCGCGGGATTTTTTGTGGCCTGCCCAAATATGCAAAAAATCAGTCTTGAACTGCCTAAATACCGGCTTCTGCTTCATGTCAAGCTTGTCAAAAGGAGAAAGCCCCTCCTGGCGGAGCCTATTCTGCCTACAAAGGCTATTATAAACAGGAAGTATAGGACTGGAACTTTTACGGGAAGGCTTGTGAGGTACTTCGCCGATCATAGAAGTATTAGGAAGATATTGGCTACAAGCTTTGTCTTTGCTGCCGTTCTTGTCGGTTTCATTCCGCAAGACAGCAATCTCCAGGTACAGGCAGATGAAACGGTGATTGAGCCCCAAACAACCTTTGTCACCCAAAAGAGCATGCAGTATCCGGTTGAGTCCGTGAAAATTAACCAGGGTTACAGATTTTTTCATCCGGGGCTTGATCTTGGCGGGCAAAAAGGAACTCCGGTAAAGCCTATTATGTCGGGGGTGGTATCTTACGCCGGGTGGGTTTACTCTGGCTATGGAAACCTGGTAATAATAAGTCATAAGAATGGGTTCGATTCATATTATGCCCATCTTTCCAAAATTGAGGTCAAAACAGGTCAGGCGGTTGACACAAATACCGAAATCGGGAAAATGGGTACCACGGGTCGCTCGACGGGGTCACACCTTCATCTTGAAATCCATCAAAATGGGGTGTCTCTTAATCCCCTAACAGTCTTGTCCAAATAATTTACCTTCAAGTAACTCCAGGATCTTCTGGGAAATTGGGTGTCTGCACAATACTCGTGCCTCTGAAAACGTCGCCTCGATGTGTCGGTTTACTCCCTCAGGATTCGAAAGATCTCCGTCCCAACGTGTAACCAGAAAAATGTGCAGAACGTTCAAACTCCCTCCGTCCTCAACCCGCTGAACGTCTCCCAACCCGAACGCTTCCTTTAGTTTCACCCCATACTCTTCAAGCAGCTCTCTTCTAAGTGCACTATATATCTCCTCCCCAGGCTCAATTTTGCCTCCCGGTATAACTGTATATCCAAAAAATTGGTCTTGAGGTTTTATCCTTTCTTCAAGCTGAAGCCTCTTTCCATCAAACAAGATGAAAACGACTCCGTGTTTCTCGTGTGCTTCTTTTCTCTCAGCCATTAATGGCTAATTTAGCACAATATTATTTATTATCAACAATCCCCCCTGAGACTTCGCCATTTCCTCGAAGCTTCTAGAGACAGGTATTTTTTATTGGTTTTCTAACGATCTCCATAGATACCAGGAGGCTACTGTTCTGAACGGTTTCCAATATTTTTCGGCAAGGTTGGCAGATTTTATCTTGTCAAACTTCTTACCCGTCACCTTTTCAAACCCGTTTTTAATACCCAAGTCCTCAATAGGAAAAACATCAGGCCGGCCCAAAGTGAACATAAGAAACATATCCGCCGTCCATGGACCGATTCCTTTGACAACTATTAGTTCGCTTTTGACCGAAATATCGGGCAATTCCGATAGTTTTCTTATGTGGATTTCTCTGCTTTTTACCTTTCGGGACAAGTCCTTGATCGCTCCCACTTTACTCCAGGCCATACCGCAACTCCTAAGTTCATCATCGGAAAGGGATAAGATCTTGTTAGGGGTTAACCTCCCTTTTATTTTGTCCCTTAGGCGTCCTTCGATTACATCTGCTACCCTACCCGAAAGTTGCTGTCCGACGATATCCCCAACCAGTCCTTGAAAATAGTCCGTATGAAGTTTGGGTTTTATTTCGCAGTGACCCCACTTTTTGATAAGGGGTGCGATGTACTTATCTTTAAGAAGAAATTTTTCGGCTTCCCGCCACATTAATAATCCATCCCGCCCATTCCGCCTTGAGGCATTACGGGATCCTTTTTGTCTTTTTCGATAATATCAGTAATCAGCCCTTCTGTGGTCAGGACCATCATGGCAACGCTTGCAGCATTTTGAAGGGCACTTCTTGTGACCTTTACCGGGTCAAGTACTCCGAACTTTGTCATGGAGCCATATTCACCGGTCAAGGCGTTGTATCCATAATCAATGTCCTTATTTGCCAATACCTTTTTCAATACTGCTTCCCCGTCTTCTCCCGCGTTTTTGGACAACCACTTAATAGGTTCTTCCAGGGCTTCCCAAACGATATCAACCCCAATTTGTTCGTCGCCTTTTCCGACTTTGATCTTCTTTACGGCATCGCGGGCCCTAAGAAATGCTGTTTCGCCTCCGGGAACGATTCCTTCCTCGGTTGCGGCTTTTGTGGCTCCGACCGCATCTTTGACTCTTTCCCTTTTATCATTAAGCTCAATCTCTGTTGCGGCTCCCACATTTATCTGGGCAACACCACCCGCAAGTTTTGCGAGCCGTTCTTCAAACTTCTCCTTGTCAAAATCGCTATCCGAAGCCTCAATTTGTTTCCTAATTGATCCTATTCTGGCATCAATCGCCTTTTTATCCCCTTTGCCGCCAATGACTCTAGCATTGTCTTTATCCGCCCAAACTTTGTCCGCTTGTCCCAAATCCGTTACCTCAATTGATTCGAAGTTTCTACCCGTATCCTCCGAGATGACAACTCCGCCGGTTAAAACAGCTATATCTTCAAGCATTTCTTTCCTTCTATCGCCAAATCCCGGGGCTTTAATCGCCAAGACATTGAAAGTTCCACGGAGTTTATTTACGACCAACGTGGCCAAAGCTTCTCCTTCAATCTCGTCAGCTATAATCACCAAATTCTTGGAAACTTTTACAAACTTCTCCAAAAAAGGAAGCATATCCTGAATCGACGAAATCTTTTTGTCAGTTATTAGAATGTATGCCCCTTCAATCTCGGCTTCCATCTTGTCCGGGTTTGTAACAAAATAGGCCGAAGCATAACCCCTATCAAACTCCATCCCCTCTTTATATTCAATGTCGATTGTTAAACCTTTCCCCTCTTCAACGGTAACAACGCCGTCGCGCCCGACTTTATCAAGAGCCTCGGCGATTTTTGCTCCAATCTCGTCGTCCCCGGCAGAAATACTGGCCACCTGTGCAATCTCCTCTTTGTTTTTGATTGGTTTTGCCATTTTCTTGAGTTCCGCTGTTACCGCTTCAACGGCCTTTTCGATTCCCTTTTTAACAATCATTGGATTGGCTCCGGCATCAACTTTGGCCATTCCCTTCTGGGTCATGACCTGAGCTAAAAGGGTTGAGGTTGTGGTTCCATCCCCTGCATTGTCGTTGGTCTTACTGGCAGCCTCTTTGACAAGCTGTGCACCCATATTCTCGAAGGGGTCTGGAAGGTCTATCTCTTTGGCAACGGACACCCCGTCATGGACAATATTCGGGGCTCCCCATTTTTTGTCCAAAGCGATGTTCCTCCCCTTGGGTCCAAGTGTTGTGACAACGGCCCTTGCCACGGTATCAATTCCTTTCAGAAGTGCTTTTCTGGCGTCTTTGGAAAATTTTAATTGCTTTGCCATTATTTCGTTTCTATAGCTAAGATGTCTTCAAACTTAACAAATAAGTATTCTGTGTTACCTATCTTAACCTCATTTCCCCCCCACTTTTTGTAAATAACTACGTCGTTTACCTTTACGGGGGAATTCTTTTTGGTTCCTTTTTCAGTAATCTCGGCGCCCCCCACTGCCAGAACCTTTCCTTTTTGCGGTTTTTCGCCTGCGGTGTCGGGAAGATAGATTCCTGAAGCCGTTTTGACCTCTTTTTCAAGAGGTTCTATAAGAAGATATCCTGCGGTCGGTTTGAGATTTAATTTTGCCATTTTTGCCGAAAAAATAATGCTAATCAATTAGCATTCATAACCCTCGAGTGCTATTCTAAGGGCTAAATTGTACTGTGTCAAGAGGCTAGACGTGGAATTACCAGCTTTCCCAGGTCCTGCGGGTGAAAAATAGCCCGGGTTGGAGTTGTCACCTCTTTTGTTATTTTTGATTTCATAAATCCATACTGCAGATCGAAGGCAAGCTTTTCAAATAATGAAAGGGCGGGGTTTTTAAATAGATGTTTTGTGTTTTCTTCTTTGTGCTTACTGATTTTTACGGCATTTGGCCAATATTTTAGAATCCATATATTTTTGGACATAAACTTTTCGTACATGCAATTTTTATTAACCAGAGGCATAACTTGGGATATCTCATGAGCGGTATACAGATTCCTATCGTTTTTTCTCCAGACAAGATCCGTTTCGTCCATCCACATGTTGAGGCACAATTTATCTTTTTGAATAATCTTCCCTGACTTTCTTATATCAAAGCCGAAAATCTTGAGAAGGACGTAAGAAAACATTCTTGTTGTCCACAGCAAATTTTTGCTGGTGATTATAAGAAGATCGATGTCGCCATCGTCTGCGGCATTGCCCATTGCCAGCGAGCCTGTCACCGCTACCATCAAAACGGCCGGAATTAACGACAAAACGCGCGATGCTTTTTTGGCAATCTCCGTTTTTTTTGCGGATATCCTATTACGAAGGGCTCTTTTGTAGACTAAACCCTCCCTACCGCGTAAGAAGTAGTAGCCGTCTCGAAAACTGACGGGGGTTTCATGGCGGCCGAAAAAAACATCCCCGCTCGTATTCCATTTAATAAGCTCAGAAAATGTGAGCGGAAAATCAAATAAGTCATGATAGCGTACACTCAGCTCTTCCGATTTTCCTAAAATTCTACGGTTATTGGTTTCACCCGTGGCAAGTGTGTAAAGACTTTGCATTATTTGACCACCAGACGATATTGGGCCAGCACCTGGGCAACCCCCTGCGCACAAGTGGCCAAAGCCTGAAGTGCGGACTCTTTACCGTCCGCCACGGCATTCACGGCATCTCCAAAATAATTGGAAAGTTGAGTATTAATCCCGGTGGGGCCGTCAAAAGTTCTGGAGGCAATGTACCAGCTTTGTGCTCCAGGCGCCTGCGAGACCAAAGACCCCAAGATGGGGTGATCGGTTAACAGTTGTGCCATGTCACTTCTTGGGTAAACCTCCCCAAATCCTCTAATGGCCGTTGCGTTTTGATACATTTTTTGCAGCGAATCCTGTGTTGTTAAAAATGCCAGAAAGTTCCATGCCGCCGTTTTGTTTGGACTTTTTGTCCAGATGCCTTGCGCCCAATACGTGGCGTAAGTAATATCAGGCAAACTCGGGTTGTCTTTCGGAAGCTGGGGTATCGGTGCCGTCTTAAATTTGAGGTCCGGATTTGCCTGTTTAATTTCAAAATAGCGCCACGACGGCCCTATATACATTGCAAGTTTTCCCCCGGCAAACGATTGTGTTGAAGGAGGTAGGGTGGAATCCCAAACGCCGTCAACCGAGGAAAAGTTGGTGAAAAATGTGAGGGCCCCTTCTGCATTTTTACCAGTTGGATTGCTAAGATCAACATTGTTCTGAATCATCATTAAAGCCAGTATCTCCTGCCAATGGTCGACGTTTTCGGTTCTTCCCAGAGCAACCCCTGCTTGGGTAATAATACCCTGGTCGCTCTTTATTGTAAGTTCCTTTGCCAATACCCTGAGGTCGTCCCACGTTGCGGGCGCGGTCTTGCCGGCTGCGGTGAAAATGCCCTCGTTTATGTAAAGCACCAGCGCATCATAACCGAGCGGTATTCCGACAATTGAGTTTCCGGTGGACAAATCCGATGACGCCGTTCTATAAAAAGTTTTTACATAATCCGCCGGATTTATTACACTTGCAGGCAAACTGTCGAGGTCTCCTCTAAACATCGGTACCCAGGAATTGTGGATGTAAAAAATATCCGGACCTGTTCCTTTGGCCAAAGCATTCGTAAGTCTTTCTCTGTAGTCCTGGGGTGACTGCTTTATGTAGTTAATCTTAATACCGGGGTGGCTGGCCTGATATTCGTCAATTAGAGGGCTAACAACAGAGGGGTCTTCCCAAAGACCCCACCAGGTTATTTGACCTGTCGCACCACCCTTTGATCCTATGAGTTTGAGAGCTAAAAAGACTACGGCGAGAAGAATTAACCCCACGCCAGCAAAAATTAATACTTTAGGGAGGCGTTTTTTGGAAGGCGGCACAACGGACGGCGGCACCGACGGTATCATAGGCGCTGAAGCCGGTACTTGTGAGACAACCGGCGAGCTAAACGAGGGGTCATTCTGATAAATATTTTTTGGCGGCATTCTGGTTTCTTGGCCTTCGACCTTATCTAAATGGTATCATATCGTTGTGAGAAGATCGATACTACTTCCATACGCAAAATTCATTAAAAGGACCACCTGGATTGCACTTTCTATTAGTGTCGTAGTTTTAGCGGTGTGTACTTCCTATTTCTTGGTTTTTACGGGCAGGATCTACCCGAATACAAGTATCGCCGGTGTCAAAGTCGGAGGTTTATCTGTCACGGATGCCACAACACTTTTGTCTTCAAACATTGAAGCCCCACAAAGCATCCAACTTGTCGGAGCCGGACAAGTTTTTAGCATAGACACCAAGGATCTGAATCTTTCATATGATTTTACAGGCTCAACGCAAAGAGCTTTTAATTTAACGAGAACGGGAAACTTTTTTTATGATTTTACACAACGCGTAAACTTTCTTTTTTATCCTAAAAATATCGGCCTGGCTGTCAACATGGACGATTCAGAACTTGATAAAGTTATTTCAGTCGTTTCGGGCCAAATTTCAACCGACCCTGTCGAACCGTCAATCACACTCGCTAATGGTGCGATTACGGTTAATAAAGGTTCCGCCGGGACAGTAATTGACAGCGAAGGTTTAACTATGGCAATTAGGGAAAGTCTGTCCATGGCAAAAACCGGAGACATCGAAATACCAGTTGACGTTGTTGACCCTTCTCTCAATCAGGATGAAGCCGAAAAACTAAAGACTCGAGCAGAAAAATACATTGGAAAATCTCTGCAGCTGAAATTTGAATATGATACCTACACTTTAAGTGACAAGGATCTGATAAAAACTCTTGAGTTTAGAACCGGTTTTGGTAGTAAATCGATAGAATCAATAGTTTTGGACATGAATCAGAAAGTTAACCGCGAGCCGCAAAATCCAAAGTTTAATTTTGAAAATGGCCGAGTAACAGAGTTTCAACCCGCTCTTGACGGTATACGCATCGACAACGCAAATTTCAAAAATAAAATCAGTGTTGCTCTGGGACAAATTGAGAACAGTACCGACAAAGTTGTTGCCGTTGACATTCCCGTCCTGAAAACCCCACCGGAAGTTTCAACCGAAAGTGTAAATAATCTGGGTATTAAAGAGTTGATAGGACGAGGAACTTCTACTTATTTTCACTCAATTCCTGGCAGGGTACACAACGTAGCACTGGCCGCAAGCAGAATAAATGGAACTTTGGTCAAGCCCGGAGACACCTTCTCTTTCAATAACACCTTAGGCGACGTCTCCGCCTTTACCGGATACCGACAGGCTTATATTATTTCGGGCGGCAAGACGATTTTGGGTGACGGAGGAGGTGTGTGCCAGGTCTCCACTACTCTTTTCCGTTCGGTTCTCAACGCCGGACTTCCGGTTGTTGAGCGTGTCGCTCATGCCTACAGAGTAGGATACTACGAACAGGACTCCCCTCCCGGCTTTGATGCAACGGTATATGCGCCTTCACCTGATTTAAAATTCAAAAATGATACACCCGCATATATATTGATTACGGCAAAAGCCGATCCTAAAAGTTATTCGCTTGTATTTGAACTTTACGGTGCAAGCGACGGGAGAGTGGCAAGCATCACCAAGCCGGTTGTTTCAAATTATTCAGCCCCGCTTCCGACTATATATCAGGACGATCCGACCCTCCCGACCGGGACGCTTAAACAGACGGACTTTAGCGCCGCAGGAGCGAGGGTGAGTTTCAATTACACCGTTACCAGAGACGGCGAAACAGTTTTTCAAAAAACCTTTATAAGCAACTACAGGCCTTGGGCTGCCGTTTATCTTCGCGGCACGGGTCCAGCAATTTAGCTTCAATATTGGTACAATAGCTGCATGCGGATAATCAAAAATTCTGATAGGGCTGTTGATGCTGCCGTACGGGCTTTAAAAAGCGGCGGTCTTGTTATCTATCCCACTGAAACTCTATATGGGATCGGTGTGGACGCTACAAACCCCAAGGCGATTAAAAAATTAACCAAATACAAGAATCGACCCTTTGGAAAACCTTATTCTATTGTCGTAACCGACCAAAAAATGGCCGAGGAATACGTCGAGCTAAATTCTGTTGCCAAAAATGTTTACAGGGAGTTTCTTCCGGGACCCCTGACGGTGATTTCAAAAGGAAAACATAAATTGGCCAAGGGTGTTGAGTCTGAGAACGGGACTCTCGGGATTCGTATCCCTGACTACAAACTGGTTATTGAGACTGTTAGAAAACTCGGCAAGCCTATTACCGCTACTTCGGCAAACGCAAGTTATAAAAAGCGTCCATATGCCATCGCCGATATTCTAAACAATATTAGCAATAAGCAGAAAATGTTAATTGATTTGATTATTGATGCCGGCGACCTTCCTCACAACGAGCCTTCCACTGTTATAGACACAACACTTGATGACCTTGTCACCTTGCGCCAGGGAGAAATTATACTAGCTGATAAGAATGATGTACTAAGCAGGAGCGAGGAAAACACTGAGAATTTGGCTAAGGAAATTTGGCAAAAATACGAAATTCACAGCGGTAAACGTGCCATTATTTTTGCATTACAAGGAGAGATGGGAACAGGAAAAACAATCTTCACCAAAGGACTTGCGCGGGCGATGGGGATAACTGAACTAGTCACCTCCCCCACTTTTACTCTCGAAAACGAATATTCAACAGGGAGAGAAAAACTTTTCCATTTTGACGCCTGGCGCTTCGAAAAGTCTGAGGAATTGAGATTTCTTGGCTTTAAAGATCTAATTAAAGATAAGTCCGTCGTTTCCATCGAATGGGCCGAGAAAGTCTCCGACACTATCCACGAATTTGACGACGAGGCAGTAATTATTTGGGTAAGGATTGAGTTCGGCAAAGTGGATAGCGAAAGGAGAATTACCTGGGGAATAACACAATGAAGATATTATCAATCGACACAAGTTGCGACGAGACTGCGGCGGCCGTAACCGAAGACACAAATATTCTTTCAAACATCGTCTGGTCGCAAGCTTCGGCTCATACTAAATACGGTGGCATAATGCCCTCCCTGGCGAAGCGCATGCACGAAGAGCGCATAGACTGGGTTATTCATAAAGCGGTAAAGAATGCCGAATTAACAATCGATCATTTGGACGCGATTGCGGTAACGGTTGGACCCGGGCTTTCGATCGCCTTGGGTGTTGGGGTTGATGCGGCTAGGAGTCTGGCGATAAATTACGACAAGAAATTAATTGCCGTCAACCATCTTGAGGGGCACGTCCTAAGCCCATTAGCCAATAGCAAGGCCCCTGCATCTGATATAAATTTTCCGTCGTTGGGCCTGGTGGTTTCCGGAGGAAACACCCTTTTAGTCAAAATAAATAAAATCGGTTCTTATGAAATTGTTGCACAAACCACCGATGACGCCCTCGGTGAAGCTTTGGATAAAGCGGCAAGAATGCTGGGTTTGGGTTACCCGGGCGGAGCAATTTTGGAAAAATTCGCACGTGGTGGAAATTTAGAGGCTTACAGACTACCCATACCTATCGTCGGACAGGAGGAGAGAAAAATTTTTACATACTCGGGTCTTAAGACATCCTTTTCAAGACTTGTTGAATCAGAAAAGCCGCTTACAAAAGAAAAGATTATCAATCTTGCTTCCTGTTTTCAGGATGTTGCATTCACCCATTTAATTAGAATTACATCTTTCGTAATTTTGGACTCCAAATTTCACTTTCAAAGTCTACTCGTCGGAGGAGGGGTTTCGGCAAATTTAGAACTTAGAAAGCGCCTACGAAAACTCGGCAAATATACAGGGATTAATGTACTATTTCCATACTCCAAAAAGCTTACTGGGGATAACGCCGCAATGATTGGGGTTGCGGCATATTTTAAAGCGCTTCGTGGGGAGTTTATTGATGTAGACAAAATCGACCGAAAACCAAGCGCAAAGATTAGCGATTGATGCTACAATACTAGGCATGGATCCCCAATACGACCACACGAAATACGAGAGTGATATTTATAAAAAGTGGGAAGATTCCGGTGCCTTCTCTCCTAAAAATGTGGGGAGTAATCCGTTCACAATAATAATGCCTCCACCAAACGCCAATGATCCGCTACATATAGGGCATGCCAGATTTGTTGCCATTGAAGATATCCTAATCCGCTATCACCGCATGAAGGGAGAGCCAGCCCTTTGGGTTCCGGGAAGCGATCATGCAGGTATTGAAACTCAGTACGTTTTTGAGAAAAAACTAAGGGAAAAAGGCAAAAGCCGTTTTGACTACGATCGCAATACACTATATAAAATGATCTGGGATTACGTTCAGGAAAATACCGGATTAATGGAATCCCAGTTGAAAAAACTCGGAGCCTCCTGTGACTGGAGCAGATTTAAATACACCTTAGACCCAGAAATAGTAAAAATTGTATATAAGACTTTCAAAAAACTATATGATGACGGTCTAGCCTACCGCGGGGAACGGATCGTTAATTATTGCCCCCGCTGTGGAACCGCTTATTCGCAGTTGGAAGTAGACTACGTTGAAAGAGATGATAACTTCTACTACCTGGACTACGGCAGTGTTACAATCGCCACGACGCGTCCGGAAACGATTTTCGCCGATGTTGCGGTTGCAGTTAATCCCAAGGACAAGAGATACCAAAATATTGTCGGAAAAACCGCAAAAATACCGCTTATTAACCGCGAGGTTCCGGTAATTGAGGATAATTTGGTAGATATAAGCCTTGGAACAGGGGCTTTGAAGATTACACCCGCGCATGACCCAACCGATTTTGAGATCGGTCTGTCACACCAGCTTCCGGTTATTTCTGTGGTTGATGAAAAAGGACGTATGACTGGAACCCCGGAAAAATACATTGGTATGAAAGCGGAGGATGCAAGGGCGGAGGTTGTAAAAGATTTGGAGGCCGCGGGGAAAATCAAGAAAGTCGATGTGGTTCATCACACTGTAGGGACCTGTTACAGAGATCACGGCGCCATCGAACCCGTGGTTTCCAAACAGTGGTATTTAAAAGTTGAACCTTTAACCAAAAGGGCTTTGGCGGCAATTAAAAATAAGCACGTTAGGTTTGCCGCAAAACGCTATGAGAAAATTGCGGTTAACTGGCTAAAAAACCTTAGGGACTGGAATATCAGCAGACAAATTGTTTGGGGAATAAGAATCCCGGCTTGGCGATGCGAAAAATGTTTAGAATGGACAGTTACTGATGGTCCCGAACCATTCGAGTGCTCAAAATGCGGCGATAAATCTCTAACTCAAGATTCGGACACTTTCGATACCTGGTTTTCTTCCGGCCAGTGGCCGTTTGTAACTTTGCAAACCGCAAAAGCCGGGGACTTTGAAAAATTTTACCCAACGTCTGTAATGGAAACAGCGTACGACATACTTCCGTTTTGGATAATAAGAATGATCATGCTTGGGCTTTATGTAACAGGAGAGGTTCCTTTCAAGGAAGTTGTAATCCACGGACTTGTCAGAGACCGCGAGGGGCAAAAGATAAGTAAATCTAAAGGTAATGTGATTAATCCTATTGAAATGGCGGAAAAGTACGGGGCTGATTCCCTTAGAATGGGACTTATTTGGGGAGGACTTATTGAAAACGATATTACACTTGACGAGCAAAAAATTAATGGACAAAGAAAGTTTGCAAATAAAATTTGGAACATCGCGCGCTTCACCTTACAGGAAAGCGGAAACGACAATAAAACTGGAGTCAAGAGTCTAAATACCGATGATCGGTGGATTTTGGATGAACTTAAAAAAACCGCAAAATTGGTTACCAAATATCTGAATAAATACCGTTTAAATGAAGCGGCTGAGGAAATTTACGATTTTGTCTGGCATAAGTTTGCTGATATCTATATCGAAAAAATTAAAGACAGACACCAGGCAGCTCAACCAACTCTTGAAAAGGTGTTGGACAAATCCTTAAGGCTTCTTCACCCTTTTATGCCGTTTGTTACGGAACAAATCTGGAAAGAGACGGGTAATAAAGATCTTCTAATTAATGCCAAGTGGCCTACTTAAGGATTCACTGTCGGAGTACTCGACGGGCTAGCTGTTGGACTTCCCGACGGGGATATTGAAGGAACCGGTGTTCCAGATCCTGTTGCAAACGGCACCTCTGACGGGGAAGCGGTTGGAACAAAAGTCGGCGAGGTAGTAGCAACGGGGGCTGAGCTGGGTTGTGGAGAAAGTAATTTTGACCCAAAAACATACGCAACAACTGCCAAAACCGCTAGAACGGCCAAGACTATCGCGATTACGAGCAAGGGTGAGCCCTTCTTTGGAGTTTCGTGTAAGGGAGAGCCCGGATCAACCGGTGTTACCGTAGGCGCCGGAGGTGGTGAAACCACGGGTGGAACTTCAGGAACTGGCGGGTTTGGTTGGACAGCTTGCTCCTCGGGCATGGCGGGTACGGGGGGTTGGACGGCGGCAGATTGCTGTGTAAGATCTTGAAGATCCTGTTCAAGTTTCTTTACCGGATCATTACCCCCTTGCGGATTTTGATTATTTTGGTCCATACTCTAGAGTAGCACATGTTTACCAAAAGGGTCAATAAAGTCATCCGTCAATTGCTTGTTTTTATCGCAGCACTTTTTGTACTACTTCTGTCCGCGGCAAACATAGAAAGTTACCAGTCTCCGAAAAAAGTTTTAGGAGCCGAATCTCAAGTTAACTCGAATGATAAATTTTGGGAGGAATTTTTGGAAAAAAATCCTGATTACATTCCAGGTTGGATAGAAGTAGGTAGAATCGATAAAGTTAACGAAATTGACCCCAATTACTTTACCCCTTAGATTCCTCTTTCTGTCCAGGAGCATTCTCTGTGGGTTGCCCTTCCTTTTGTCCTTCGGCGGGTTCAGGTCCCTCGGCCGGTGTCTCTCCCTCAGCAGGTATTTCACCTTCAGCGGGAACAGGAGGCGCTATGACTTCTTCCTTTTGAGGAGGCTCAACTTTAACAACAATTTCGGTAGGATCGGACTTTATGTCCACCTTGCTTCTGTCAACTTTCAAGTCTTTCACCAAAATCGACTGGTCAACCTCTGCTAATTCGGACGTGTCAACAATAAATTTTTCCGGTAAGTCCATGGGAAGGGCTTCAACTTTAATTTCATTAAGATATTGAACCACTGTACCTATAGCTTGTTTTTCAGCCGGGGCCTCCCCTGTCAATTCCACAGGCACATCCGCCTCAACTTTCTCTTTAAGATCGACCTGTAAGAAATCTACATGAACAGGGGCGTCGCTGACCGGGTTTACCTGGAGGTTGTGAATTAAAACCGGCTTTTCTTCCTTGCCAATCATTAAAGTGACTAAACCCGTCTCCCCGGCTTCTTTATATACCTTGTCGAAATCTTTAAGAGCCACCTGGACGGCTTTGGATTTGATTTTCTTACCGGAAATATTTCCAGGCAAAACACCTTCCTTGCGAAGGTTTTTCACTTTTCTACCGGAAACGCTTCTGGCGTCTGCCTTTAATGTAAGTTTGTCCATATTACCGCGAGAGGCGAAAGAATAAATCTTGCACCAAGGTTGTATTATAACTGTAACCGCCCTGCCGGGTCAAGGTAAGTCTTGGGTCGGGGTTGGTCTGTAATCCCATCCCTTCAATGTTTACGTTAATTGGATCTGCATCCGTACCCGCCTGCTTCCTTATATAGAGCCCGTAGTTCATAAAGGGTAATGTTTCACCTGTTCCCGAGGTCCACGAGAATTCTATATCTTTTGTGTTGCCGGCTAAAATTTCCACCAGCACTCCAATTTCTTTGTGTCCTTTTGCTTCCGTCGGCTCGGGTGTTAACCTCTCTCGTGTATTGCCGTTGTAACTTATGACGGATGTAAATGTAGAGTCGGAGGGAATCAAAATTCTTAAATAGTTTTTATATCTACTCGAGGGTCCGAGCGCGGGGTTTGCCGTATTTTTAATAGTCAGTGTTAATTTATGGTTAATTTTATTGTCGCTGACAGTCGCGTCAAAACTTATGTTTCTCTGGATAAAATAGTTTACCTTGTTCATTCCGACATTGGCTTCGACCAGACCGACCATATCCGCGTAACAGTCGGCGCCGCAGGTGGGAGTGGCCACTGCCCCGTCCCATCCCAACGAAGAAAAGGCTTCTTGTTGCGTGTTGTCGTGTAAATATATTTGAATATGCCGTCCGTTAAGACCGTTATAGGAGGCGTTCAATACCCCAAGCTTCTGATCCGGTTTTAATTTGGTTACTTCACCTAAAAGGTTACGGGAAAGGGCTGTTAGGAAACTCGCTTTTTTGTGGGTACCAGGAAAAAAATTATTCTCTACTTCACTTTGTGTTTTCTCATACAAATTATCCGCAGTAATGTCCATATTATAGTCTGACAAAAATATCGGTCCTGTACTTTTAAGGGTTTCCTTAATCGGAAAAAGATCTATGGCCACTACACCGTCGACGCGTTTACTTAACTCCTTGTCCAAAAACCATTCGGCCCTTTTTGCCGAGGTCGGGAAATCGGGGTCCCAGTTGGAATCTCTCAACCACCAGTTTGCCTCACCTAAATAGTTTTTAATCGGTAGCGGCGGTTCTACGTGGCCATTTAGCTGCCCGTCTGCGGAATACACATCATTAACGGTTAGATCTGTAAGCCTTCCTTTTTCAAAAGTAACCAAACCGAAAGATCCGATAAATCCTCCCGTAGGCCTTAGTTCCATGTTGTTTTCGAAAAGAAGTAAATAGGTTTTACTGGTGTCCTGACCCAACATCTCCGGCAAAGTGCCAGCAATTATCCTGCCATTTGAAACGAGTGTGATGAGCCTCTCAAAGTCAATTTTACTTAGAAGTTTTTTTGCTAAAATGATGTTTTTTTCTGAAGCTACACTCGTCATTGTTTTTGTTGTTACAATGTCGTTATAAAGAATCGCTATCCCGGATTCAATTTTTTGTGAACCGGCTACCGCGTCGTAAACTTTATTCCCCAACACACTTTCAATCATCTGTGTCATGTCCCTTACAAACGGCACAAGATGTATTCCGATAGAATTAGATTCCCGGATAATGCCAGCCCCAAACTCGGCTTCCCTATAGATTCGTCCCACCCCGGGTATATAACCTAACACCACACTCTCCTTTTCTGATACTACGGCAATGGCACGAGACGCCAAAAAAGAGTTTCTGGCTAAATTGTCTTTGCCGGAAATAAAACTTTTGTAAGCCATGAAGGATATCAGTAGACTCATAAATAAAGTAAGAAAAGGAAACGCGAATAGGAAAAAGAGACCCCAAATGACAGTCTTATATTTTTTGGGTGTTCCACCCCACTTTTTGTCGGGTGTCGTGTCGATTAACTGCTCTTTAACCAATTATAAGTTTCATTTAGAGAATAGTTTAAGTTACTGTTTATGATTTCCGTTTCAGTATTTTTAGGTGCAGGTCTTATGGGTAATTTTAAATCATATTTAAGTTCCAGGTTTTCAAAATATTTTTTGTTGGCTACCCAAAAAGTATCTCCGGATGTCTGGTTGCCTGAAAGTAGTGTGACCTTGCCGTAAGGTCCGAAGGAGAATAACCACCTTACGACAACCCTAACCGCGTCCGCCACAAAGATTGGAGACAACACCTCTCCGACTGCCAATGTAATTTTTCTTTTCCAGAGAATTTCCGACAACAACCGTGGCATCAGTAAATCACTTTCAAGATTGATTCTCGGGCCCAGCATATCCCCGACGAATAACAGCGCGGTGTTGTTTGAAAGGTTTATTTTATCAACCTGATTCCTGTCGAAAGCTTCCGAAGGGAAAAGCAATAAGATTTTCGCTTTGTCGAAATTAATCAGTGAAGTAAAATCAAAGTAATCATCATACGCACTACTTAAATTTAAAAAGCCGCCACAAAAAACAGCATAGTTGTATTGACCAGTAACTCTTAGGTTTCTTCTGTCGACAATGCTAAATTTATTGTTAACTGACAAATGCGATGTTTTATTTTTCCAATCTTTTACGTCGTTCGTTACGATATTAACAACACAATTTTTAGACAGCAGATTTTCAAAAATATTGATGGCAAAAAAGTTTGCATCGGAATATAAAAGTATCGAGGGTTTGAGCTGAGGGTTCATGTCGTTCGTGTTATTCCCGCAAATATCATTTTTTAAATAAATTAAAAAATCGCGTTAATAAATGTTTTCAAGTTGTCTTTAAAAAAATTTTTATATGGCGTGTATGGATAACGTGAAATTTTCATACAAAACTATCACGGACAAATTTCTAATTTTTTTGCCAAATTATTTTATTTGGCAAGGCTTTGCTTATCCAACTCTTTGTTAACCAAAAAGTCTGCCATTATATTATCTGTTCGGGGAATACTTCTATAGTTAATCTTTAAATTTATTTTTCTTGACAACGTAGCTATCTGAAAAAAAAGTTCTATAAGTTTTTTATTTTTTAATTTATATACTCCGTTAAGCTGTCTGACAACCAACTCAGAGTCCAAGTAAAAAATAGCATTGCTAAGTGAAAGGGCTTTGTAACTATCAACAAGCCATTTAAGTGCAAGGATAACTCCCTGATATTCCGCATTGTTGTTTGTTGAGTTCCCCAAAAAAGATGAGTCCTGTTTTATTATTTTTCCCCCGACTTCGGCGATGAAAGCGCATGCCGCCGGACCGGGATTACCCCTCGCTCCTCCATCGGTGTGAATAATAACTGTTTCCTCATTCATGCAAACAGTGTAACACAAAATCAGCCTTCAGCTCTAAAGGAATTGGCCAAAATAAACACAGAAAAAAACATGTTTTGCTGAAGTGTAAGCCAGTAATGATCAAAAAGTCCCGACGTCAAAATAAATATCAAGGATAAATAAAAAGGGGCACCTTTTAATCCGGTTGCCTTCTTGCTTAATTTAATCAACACAAGATAAAAAAAGGATAGCCCAATTATTCCGGTTTCGCTAAAAAGAAGAAGGGAAACATTATGAACCGGTTGCAGGGTCCATAAATAATTTCCAAAATGTTTAATTCTCGGTTCGTTTATTACAAAAGTGTTAAGACCCTCCCCCAATAAAAATTTGTCCGAAATCATTTTCCCTGCAACAGAGGATAAATCAAAACGCTGACTGACGCTTTGAGGAAGATCGGGTATGGTATTCAAAACAAAATTGGATACGAGGGGCTGAGCCAGACTTATCAATGTAAATATCGTAAGAAACAATACCAGACTTTTTGTGTTGAAAGTCTTTTTACGTAAAAGGATAAACAATATTCCACAAAATACAATTCCGACAAACGCTGACAAAGAGAAGGTCAAAACGAAAGCAAGGCAAATAATCAATATTCCCCAAATCCTTCTTGCCAGTTCTTTTTTAGAATATGTAAAAAGTAAAGTCAAAAGCCCCAAGCCCAAATAGCCGGCAAAAGAATTCGGGTGAGAGAATGTCGAATATGCTCTCATAAAATTTCTATCCAATATTTGTGTAAGGGCAATACCTGGCGTCGAGATACGGAAACTGCGCTCCCCTAATAAATATAAAGGGCCTCCAAGAGTTTTGCCCAAAACAAATTGGGATATCCCAATTACCGAAAAGAAAATCAGGGAGTAAAAAATCGTTGCATATAATGTTCTGGAGTTAAAAATATCGCCTCTTGCCCTAACATAAAAATAGAAAAGGCCCAACTCTGTAAATTTTATCCATTTATAAATTGACGGGCCAAATGATGTGGAAAAGGCAGTGTTGAGTATAACTATAAAAAGAAATAAAAATAGAAAAACTTTGTTTTTCTTTATGAACCCAAAAAGTTTGTCGTTATGATATTTTATCCAGAAAACAAAAACCGTCAAAAACAAAACATCTGTTAAATAAATGCTTGGAGCCAAGTAGTCAACCCTTACGCCAAACACAAAAGCTGTGGGTGGCCAAAAATGCAGAGCCAGCTGTGTCGGAAGCAAAAAAATAAGTGCGTAGTTAAGAAACTTTTCTAGCCGGGCCCAGCGAGGAATCACTTTTTTGACTTAATTACTAAATAACGTTCTTCTCCTTCTCCTTCGGATTCCGTGGTAACACTTTTGTCCTCAGACAGCGCAAGGTGGATAACCCTTCTTTGCCATGCCTTTAAATTATAAAGGTTCTGCGGTTCTCCGGTTTCTTTTGCCCTCTGGGCGGTGGAAGCGGCCAAATCCTTAAGGTATCCTTCCTCTTTCTCCCTATAATCACCTACGTTGACTAAAAGTCTGTTCCACTCCCCCGTCTTTTGCTTCAATAGAAATCCTAAAATCGTCTGGATCCCTAAAAGGGTTTCGCCTTTTTTACCGATTAAAAGTCCTGTTTCGTCGCCCGCATCTATATTAACGACAAAGGCTTCGTTGTCTTTATCGTAGGACGCCTCCGCTTTAGCTTTTGTTGCCATCAAAGACAAAAGTTCGTCTACCAACTCTTGTAATATTTTCACTTTATTTTGCATGTTATTTTTTTGCGAATTTCGATTTTATCAAATTAACTGTCGGGGTCAAACTTCCCCAACCCGACATTCCTACTTGTTGCCAAACATTAACTATTGAAAAAACCAGCCAATAGAGGGCCAGTCCCGATGGAAATTTTAAACCAAAAACGAGAGTCATTAGGGGTAGCATATAAGTCATGGAACTCTGCATTGCCACCTGCATGTCATCGGATTGAGATTTAGATTTTTTAGCAATTTTTTGCTCAGCTGAAAGATAGGGCGCCGTAATCTTAACGGACAGAAATTGCGCCACCGTAGCCAAAATTAAAAACAATCCCGGTAGCCCAAAGGGGATGCCCGGTATCGTAAATGTGTCCGGTTTGCTGATATCCAGGTACAAGAACTTGGTGTTTATGGTTTCGCCGGCGGTAAATTTTATCGGTGCGTAGAGAAGCTCGTTTAACTTTCCGGATGTGATATCTTGACCTGAAAGCGCAGCCGTAAAAACCTGAAACATTGCTATTAATACTACAAATTGCAGAATGTACGGTAAGCAACCCGCCGTAGGATTAATTTTATTCTGTTTATAAAGTTCTGCTTGGGCTTGGGACATTTTAAGTTTGTCGCTGCCGAATTTTTTCCTTAACTTTGCCAGCTGCGGTTCCATTTCCTTAATCCTTTTCATTGAATTCATGTAAGGCTTTGTAAGGGGTCTGAGGAGGAAAATAAGGACCAGGCTAAAAACCAAAATTGCAACGCCCAAGTTGTTTCCTAAAATTCTATAAAAAATAATTAAACCGTTGGTTAGCGGTTGAACGAGCAATGTTGTAAATATGTTTCCCATCTAATCTTCTAATTTGTTAATTTGGTACAGGATCCCAACCGGATCCGCCCCAAGGATGACACTTTGCAAGTCTTTTAACCCCTAGTGTGAGACCTTTTCTGGCTCCAAATCTTTCCAAGGCTACAATTGTATACTCAGAACACGTCGGTGTAAATCTGCAGGCCTTACCAAGTGTTTTTTCAAGAGCCGACGAGACAAATTTCTTATAAAAACGAAGAAACCATAAAATAATATTTTTCATTTCGATAAACCGGTTGCCTTTAAGGAAAGTCGGACCTCTTTCATAATCTCAGCCGTGGAAACTCTTACTATCGACGTTTTGGCCAAAAACACTGCGTCAAAACCACTTACCAAATCTATGCTTGCGATTCTTACCGCCTCGCTCATTGCCCTTTTGAACCTGTTTCTGTCTACTGCATCTTTTGCAATTTTAGTGGAAACTATAAAACCAAAACGGCTTGGATTTTCATCTCCTCTTTTAATGTATGCTAATCCAAAGTTGGCAGACTGATAAATTTTCCCTTCTTTTTGAATTCTTGCAAAGTCTTTAGCTCCTTTAAGTCTGAATTTTTTGGCAAGCATTTTGGAGATTACGAAACTGCCAGCTGTTTCCTTCCTTTAAGTCTTCTTTTTTTGAGAACCAATCTGCCTTTTAATGATTTCATCCTAACTCTAAAGCCATGGGCCCTAATCCTTTTCTTCTTGCTTGGTTGATAGGTTCTTTTCGTCGACATGTGCCCATTATACCAAGTAAACATTAAACTAATCAACCGTTTTTCTTAAATGCCCCTTGACGAATTGTGGATAACTCAGTAAAAGTACAGATTACATAGAACAAACAACATAGTTGAATCACCCTCACAACCCTATGTTTATTGCCCTTTGTTATATGGCTTAACAATATGGATAACACACAAATCTGGAAGGATTCGCTAGAAATAATAAAGGTTTCGGTTTCGCCGGCGATATTTTCCACATGGTTTTCTCAAAGTTATATTTCTTCCATCGAGGAAGCGGGCCACAGAATTATTGCCGAGGTGGGCTGTCCCACATCTTTCGCGAAAAACACTATCGAGTCAAGGTATTTTGGACTCGTTCAGGATTCTTTAAGTAAAGTTTTAGGCAAGAACTGCGATTTGATATTTATTGTCAAGACTAACCCAAATACACAAAAGTCGCTGGAAGAGACAGCAACTCCTCTTTTCTCGGTAGAGAAGGAAGGAAATGATTTGCTTGAGGTGTTGCAAAGAGCCCGGATCAGGCCCAGTTTTACTTTTGAAAACTTTGCCGTCTCTTCTTCCAATCAAATGGCTCACGCCGCAGCGGAAGCGGTGTCCCAAAGTCTGGGAAGCGCATACAATCCTTTGTTTATCTGGGGTGGGGTGGGGGTAGGGAAGACCCATTTAATGGCTTCTGTCGGGAATTACATTCTACGAAAGTCCCCGGACAAAAAGGTTATTTTTTGCACGGGTGAGGATTTTACCAACGATATTGTCGAGGGTATTAGAAATAAAACTACCCAGGCTTTCAGAAATAAATACAGAAAACTCGATCTTCTATTAATTGATGACATTCAATTCATAGCCGGTAAAGATACCGTACAGGAAGAGTTTTTTCATACTTTCAACGCCGTTACATCGGTAGGAGGACAAATTATCCTGACCTCGGACAGGCCCCCTTCAGAAATATCCAAACTCGAGGAGCGCCTCAGAAGCAGATTTGAGGCTGGTCTGATTGTCGACATTGCTCCGCCCGATTTTGAACTTAGGTGCGCAATAACGCAAATAAAAGCCCGGGAGAAGGGAATCGCCCTTACCCCTGAACAGGCACAAATAATCGCCGCCAATTCGGAATCGGCAAGAAAAATCGAGGGGCTTTTAACGAAGCTTTTGACGGAAATTCATGTTAAAAAAATTCCGGTAACAAACGAGCTTGTTGAAGCGTCTTTTGCAAAAAACCTTGAAACGGGAAGTAATTTAAAAAGAAGCACCCCCGATGAAGTAACGGATGTTGTTTCCAAATACTACCAGGTGGGAAAAAGGCTTCTTTTAGGCGACAGCCGGGTCAGGCCCATTGCCCGCCCCAGACAGGTTCTCATGTATCTGCTAAGGACCCATCTTGGCGTTCCTCTGGAAGAAGTGGGTAGGGTGGTTGGGGGAAGGGACCATACAACGGTTATGCACGCCGTGGAAAAAATTACACAATTGGCCACGGTCGATGTGCAAATCCGTGAGGATATCTTAAAAATTAAGCAAAGCATTTGAGGATAAATATTTGTGCTTATATACTTATAAACATCGTGCGTATATTTATCCACAAAACTATCAACATTATGCCAGGCTTGTTATTAACACGAAATTGTCCCGAAAATGACATTTAAAAACGAACAGTTCTCAACTTATCAACACCGCCTACTACTAGAACTACTAGTTAATATATGGTAAAAACAGAAAACAAAACCACGGGATAAAATCAAATGGTTGTGTATTAAATTTTATGAAATTGCAAATCCTTCAAGAAAATCTGGAAAAGGCTGTTAATACCACATCCAGGTTTGCAAGTTCGAGAGCGCAACTTCCTGTTTTGGGAAACATTCTTATTTCTACCAGAAAAAGTAAAATCCATGTATCCTCAACAAATTTGGAGATATCCGCATCGGTTCAGGTAGGGGCTAAAATTGAAGAGGAGGGGGAAATAAGTGTACCGGCCAAAATAATTTCAGAACTCGTGGCCAACTTGCCAAAGGAAACCGTGGATATGGTTTCTGAAAAGGAACAGCTAAAAGTGTCTGTATCGGGATTCTCGTCGACTATTTTGGGAATGAATTCATCCGATTTTCCAAAAATTCCAAATAGTGTCGATAAAGAAAAATCAATAGGTTTTCAGCAAAATGAACTAGTAAAAGCCCTGGGACAGGTCCTTTTTGCTACATCCACTGACGAAACAAGGCCAATCTTAACTGGTGTGTTGTTTTTATTTGGGAAAAATTCAATATCACTTGTTGCAACGGACGGGTTCAGGTTGTCCAGGAAAACCCTTTCTTTTAAAATGGCAAAGAAGGTCAGCAACAGCGTGGTCATACCAAAAGGCGTGCTTGGCGAAATTTCAAGAACACCCTCGGAAGAAGCTGAAATCTATTTTGGAGTACAGGAAAAGGAAAAACAGGTGATTTTTGGAATAGGGGACACTGTACTTACATCACGGCTTTTGGAAGGGGAATACCCCGATTTCGAGAAGATAATTCCCAAAGCCTCGTCGATAAAGGTGTTTTTGGATAAGGAAGAGTTCACCCGGGCGGTTAAGCTGGCATCTATTTTCGCCAGAGAGTCGGCTAACATAGTCAGAATAAAGGTGTTAAAAGACAGTATTAACGTTTCAGCGGAAAGCAGTGCTGCGGGAAGCCAGGAAACCAAAGTGGACGCAAGAGTCGAATCTACCGAAAAAAATTTTGAAATAGCTTTTAATTACCGTTTTGTAGAGGAATTTTTACACTCCGCCTCAGGGGAAGAGATAAAAGTGGAGTTTACTTCAATCACGGCTCCCGGGGTTTTTACTGATACGTCGGACTCCTCATACCTTCATCTTGTAATGCCTGTAAAAGTTTAATGATATTTATTGTGAAGGCCTGAGGGTTTCGGTGTAATCGGAAGCGTATTGAGTCTTAAAATCTTCTATTGTGGTTGGCGGAAAATACCAGATCTCAAAGACTATTCCTGAATACTGGTTACCCACATAGGCGACCCCTTTGTTGGGATAAACATACAAATTAAAACTACTTGTTGAGAGGGGGCCATATAAAACATATTCATAGCTGCCGTATTTCTCATTAATATTGGTAATACTTATTTTGTCGGACTCTGTTACTTGCTGTTTTACAAAATAAAGAACCCCAGACCGAAGATTAAATTCGTTATTAAAATTAGGGTTACTTGACTCATATTCAAGTAAAGTGACGGCATCGTTTTGTGTTTCCTTGACCGGTGTACCCAAAGTTTTTTGGACGTCATCTATCGTGCTGACACCCGGGGTAAGGTCGTTGTATGACGCTCCAGTTTTGGGAATTGAAGAGGTTTTTTTTTGGAGATTTCCCTTTGGCAAGGAAACAAGAATGATGTAACCGATGGAAATTACCGAAATTAAAAACAAAGGTATCAAGATTTTTTTATATTTTGTTTTCATAGATTTATTTTACATTAATTGAAAACATATCTCATTAAAAATTGGTAGTGGATAGGCCATTGCCGTTGAACACTCCCACACCTTGGTTCAATTATGTGTAGAGCAATTGATTCGGGTAATGACTCACCCTCATTCCAGCTTTGCGTGGCGCCGTAGAAGCAATAAGGAGCCTCGGTTTTTATACCCGGGAATCTCCTGTAGGCATCGAAGACATAGCCCGTCTTTGAGCCTCCGGCTAAGGCGTGTCCCAGTTCATGGGAAAGTATATAAAGAGCGTCGGCTTGGTTTGTAACACCTATGGGGAAGAAATCTATATATGTTCCATGATAATAACCCCAAAAGCCATCCAGGCCGCTGGGATTGTACTTTAGGGGTAGAGACGTGTACGACATACAAACCTTGGAAACATAGCTGCTGTATTTCGAAACCAGTACGCTTCTGGCGTAAACTATGTTCGCATAATATTGAGACGGCCACTCTTTTTCGTTGACTTCGAGGCATGCCGTAGGCGGGGTTCCAATTGAGACCGAAGCCGAACCCGACACTTCCTGTTTTGCAGCATCCTGTGTATCGGCAACAACAGTAAAAGTATCCAAGATGATCGAATCTTTGTACTCACTTCCGGAATATCTTTCACTGTAGGTAAAGGTGTAAGGACTGCTTGGGGATATTGAAGCCGGTACGTCCGTTGGAACCTGTGAAGGACATTTATTTGACGGCCCCGACGTTAGTATTTGGCAATCGTTACTGAAGGTAATATTTGTCAGTACGCTCTTTTTTGCCGTCACAGTAACGGTGTAGGTAATCAGTTGAGGTAAATCGGTGTTCTTGAAGGGCCCCGCGGGGCTGGCCACCTTGTCAACCTGAATATAGGGGTTTGAGCCCAAGCTGGTTAGAGATGTAGGAGGAACAATGTAAGCGCCTGAATTGATTATAAAAAGAATAAAGGCAACAACTACGGGAAAAACCAGTAGGGTTACTATGATCGGCATTCCTATTGATGCCAAGAAGGCTCCGCCCAAAGCTCCAAGGAAAGCCGCAATTCCACTCCCAATACTTGATAAAGATGCCCCCAGAGTCGAAAGCCCGCCGTTCATAATTCCGCCGACAATTCCAACCCCTCCGCCAACCGATAGTGCTATGCCAATGACGGAGTTGGGAAAAACGAGTAAGCCCGCGGCCAGCATTCCGCCTGATATTGCGATGAGATTCTCTTTGATTTTGGGTAAAAGGCCTTTGGCTGCTTTGATAATCTTGTTAATGATCTTTGCGCCAACCATTTCTACTAAAAACGCCCCCACGGTTCCTATTACAGGGGCAAGGGGGCCTGTCCAAGCAAAAGTCGCCGTTATTGCTGCGGCCAGTCCTGTTCCGGTTGCAGCCCCGATTGCCACCTTTGTTCCGGCTGGTGCAACCACTTTTTCAACAACTTCTACCCCAATTTTTTCTGCAGCTTTCTTAACACCAAAATTTATTCCAGTTTTTTCTCCCAACCGGCCCAATATCGGTCCGAAACCAGAACTGATAGCTATCCTTCCAAAAAGTGAGCCTTCGGCAGCAACCCAAGGTGCAGTCTCGACAATTGCAAGTGAAGACAAACCGGACTGCGTGATTTCTGAACTGTAGGTTATAGGCAATGAACCGTCCGTTGGTAGCTTTGAAACATGGTCTTTGAGTCGTTCTCCTATACCCGACAAAATATGAGACCTTATTTCTCGTTCGCCAAAATTTCCTACGTTCTCAAGTAGTAAGCCTTGTTGGTTTAGAGTTTCGAGATGGGGCAAAATTATTTGCTGGTTAAGATCAAAGTCTCTAAAGCCGCCCCCTGGTGTTTCAGAGATCTGGACGGTTACGTTTTCTGGGATTGTAATACCATCAATCTTGGAGACGTCGATAAAATGTTCGACTAATTCAGATTGCGCAGTCTTTTGCTCGACAAATAACCCAATTATATTTTTGAAATCCGTTTGCTTCTCGATATCCGGAACAAGTTTATTTAAAATTTTCGGACTTGCGATAATCTTTTTAGCTAAAGCAATTTGAATAACAGGAGAATTGTCCGTTAATACGTCATAGGTGGTTACAGCAGCCTGTTCACTCGCAATTTGAAGTTCATCCGTTGTTACACCTTTGATATTGGAATTACTTCTAAACCGTTTTGCCGCGTCTTCTATAAACTTCTTGGGATCAGCTTTGGCCTGTTGCTTCAGGCTCTCAACTGCCTGAGTTGCCGCTACCGGATTTTTTTCAACTTTAAAGTAAACCTTTTGGTTTACAAGCGCCCCCCTTATTGCATCGGCTTTTCTTACCTCGTCCAAAACGGCCACTCTTTGTTCTTTGACTGCATCTTCCTGCGTTTTTTTCCGTAAGGATTCCTTTGCCAAGTCTTCTTTTGTTTCTACCACCTTCTCAACATTCTTTTTGGCTTCCCGCGCTGCCGCCTGCTGAGCCTCGGCCCTTTTTTTGCCCTCTTCCTCAAGCGTTTCAAGCTGTTCCTTTGTGGGCCTATTTGCCTTGGGTGCTTCTTCTGCTTCTACTAATTTCTCGACAGCCAACTGGGCCTTTTTAATATTTTCAAAGTCCTTCTCCGATTTTATCTGGACACCTGTGAGTCTATATACAAAACCCATAAATTCTTTCCGGTTATCCCAATTGAATTCACCTGAAGTGTAGGGTTTGTCGGTTGAATAGATGGTGTCTTCGGGGAAGAAGTGGGAAAATGCTTCTCTGATATATTTTACGTTTTCTTTTGAGAGGCTTATGTTTGCCATTTTTATTTAACTTCGTACGGATTCGTGTTTATTTTAATAACCTCCTGGGGTTTTGTGGTAACTATTCTATTCTCTTCCTCTGAGGCAACAACCCTGATTGGAGCATGATGAGGGCCTGCAAAAAATATTCCCTCTCCCACGTTTGCCGCAAGGAGCAGTTGTTTTTCTCCCTGGGAAAGGTAAAAAACTTCCCCTATTTTGTCTATTGCCGCAGGGCTTTGTTTAAGAAGGACCTGTATGGCGCTATTTGTAACAATGGCTTTACCGATATCCTGGCTCAGGAAATCTTCAACATCCTGAGTAATTGTTGTGAGGCCTAAATAGTATTTCCTTGCCCTTTTAACAACGCTCCACAAAAATTGTGCCGTATCGGGGTACTTCATCATCTGCCAGGCCTCTTCGGCGATTAAGATGCGTTTCTTGAGGTCTTTTTTAACCCTTGTCCAAATAAAGTCGAGAATAATAAACATGGCGATCGGCCGAAGCGCGTCCTGCAAATCCTTAACCGAAAAAACCGTGAAGGGATTATTGATGTTGATGTTGGTCTGCTTGTCAAAAATTCCGACAAAAGATCCCCTTACAAACTTTTCAATTCTTGCAGCAAGGTCGAGAGCTTCGGGAGATTCCATCCCGATTAAAGTTTTATACAAATCCTCCATAAGAGGGGGTTCGCGGCTTTGAGTGTCGGGGTCCATTGTTATTCCCTTGTTTCTATATGTCATGACAAAAGCTCGGTCAAGGAGAGCCTCCTGGGTTGGGGTAATTGCCCCCATAATTACTTTTAAAAGTGAATGTAAGGAAAGAATCTTTTGCCCCAGCTGGTTTTCGCCTTCTTCCCTGATTTGTGCCAGATCAAAGGGATTGATTTTAGCCGGAGCGTTGAAGGAGAAGGAAATGTACTCTCCTCCCACGGCGGTGGTTAAGGGTTTATATTCACTTTCGGGGTCAATGACAATTACCTCCGTTCCTGTCATAAGCGACCTTAGGGCTTCAAGTTTTACAAAATACGACTTTCCGGCACCGGAGGTGGCAAATATTGTCATGTTTGCATTTTCAAGACTGAAGCGGTCAAAAATTATGAATGATTCATTCTGGGAATTAATGCCGTAAAGAACTCCGCGGTCGCTCGAAAGCTCCGTTGAGGTTAAAGGAAACGTTGTGGCGACTGAGGTTGTATCCATGTTTCTTGTGATATTAAGCCTATCCATTCCGAAAGGAGCGGTTGAAAGGAAACCCGACTCCTGGTCCAGGAGAGCGTGTTTGCTTACGATTAAGAGCGATCCGAGTTGGGCCTCCACCTGCTTGGTTATATGATTAAGCTCTTCAACCGAATTGGCAGGGATGGTTATGTAAAAACTGAATTCGTAAAATCTTTCGATCCCCTTAACCAGCTGTTCCTGAAGTGTTTGCGCATCTTCAAGTTTAGCCTGAGTTGTAGGATCAACGATTTTGCCGCGTTCGATATCGGTGGACATTTCGGCTTCCATCTCCGCGATTTTGCGCCTCAGGTCGTCAAGAACCGTTTTTCCGTCAACAGGATAGACATAAAAGGAAATATCAAGTGATGTGTCGATATTGACAACCGGTTCAAGCCAACCCGGGGCGACAAATCTGGGGTATCCGCCAACAAAAACCGTACGGAAATAAATATCGTTGATTTTAATGTAATCAAAATCCTCTTCAATGGTTTGGGGAGCAATGGCGTCAAGCAAATTCATGCCCTGGGAAATGGCCAGATTTGGATCGGCGACCTTGGGTTTTACTTCAGGTGCCTGAACCTGGGAGCCGGCATCTGGAACAGCGGAATTTTCCGCGTGATTTACAACTATTGACTCACCTCCTGTATTATTGTTTGGGTTGTTCATGTTCAAGTGTTACCTCCGGTTCTTTTTTGACCGCCGGGTGCTCGGGATTATAAACGGAATGATAAAGGGCAATGAGGTCGGCAGTGCCGAGCTGCTTAAACTTAATTCCCAGCCGACCCGCCTGCCGGATTAGGTGGTCGCGCCTTGGGTAAAGAGTGATTTTTGCTTTTTTAATTACATATGATTTTGTAAAGGGGAGCGGCCCCTCCCGTTTTGCAAGTGCGGCGACGGACTTTCCGACTCCAAGTTCAAGGGGGGAGAGATAAAGCACAACAAAAAACCTTTTTCCGAGAACGTTCTTTTTCTTAACGGATTCCATAATAAAACTTTTGTAACCTTGCATTAGTTTGGCGAGAATGGGTTGAGTAAGCTTTTTTGCCTCTTCGTCCAGGAAACTTAAATAGGAAGACACATCCTTCCTTTGTGTAAGTACGACAATTTGGATGGAGAAGGTTAGGGAGTTAATCATTGCGGCATAGGCTGCGATGACGGCGGCCTGTTCCTTTTCGGACAAAAGACCGAAGTTTAAGGATGTGGATTCCATCACCAGAGCCGCGCCTCCATCCTTGTAAATGACAACATCATTTGTAATATCGGCGATCGGGAGATGTTCCTGGGTGGTAGATGTCAGGGGTTTGTCGGGAGTGCTTAGGAATGGAATTTTTGGCAGTATCATAAGGTTATGTTTGAGCTATCGGCTGCGTATAAAATTGATTCGTCGGTCGGGGGACGGTGCCGGATTCGACATTGGGAAATCCGGGTTCCAGTTTTCGGCCTTCTACCAAAATCGGCGGAATTAATGTTCCGGCCGCCTCAAAACTGACAGGGGAGAATTGGTAACCGTCTTTTTCGGTTGCAATTTCGTATCTACCGCTATCCAATGGCGTGACGATAATAAAGTGCCCGACCTTGTTGCTTCTAAGTGCGCGGACGGGACGTCCCGCCTCGTCCCTTATTTCCATAATAGCCCCTTCAATTATTCTTCTTCCTTCATCAACCACTTGTCCAACCACGACGTTGGGAGTTGTCGGGGGATTAGGCGGAGCGGCATCAACGGAAAAAATAGCCTGTTTTGTTGAAACAATTTCCTCTCCCGCGATAATCGGGGCGACACTTTGAGTAGTCGCCTTGACGATCGGGGCTTCTTTTGCTTTCTCTTCAACTACCAGGTGTGTCATGCCCTGCTGCACGATTTTAACGGGAGCGGCAAAGGGAACATCCATTTCTTTTTTCTTCTCTACGGGTGGAGGGCTAACGGCGGCGGGAGCCGGCACCTGGCCTTTCAAACCCGCAAAAATACCACTGAGGGTTGTCATAAAGCCCTGCTCTGCCGTCTCAAGCTTAGCCAGGGGGCTACTTTGTCTGGTGGTTGTAAGATAAGCCTTAAGAGCGGCTTCCTGTTCCGATGAGGTAGACGCGGGGGGTGCTCCGACTACCTCGTCTTGAAAAACTTTGGCGGTGGAGGCGGTTTTTTTCCAGAAAAACTCGGTGGGACTATATATTGCCCTGAAAAAAGCGAAAATCCATCTCTCCAAAGGACGCTCCTCCAGCGGCACAAAAGCCATGCCTGCGCCCAGAAGAGCAGAAACGACCACAAACGGCCATTTAATAATCCCTATAAGAGGGGAGGAGTAGAAAATAAGGGCAACCAAAAGACCCCCCGCCAGTTCAAAAAACTGTTTAAGGGTCATGTCGCCAACAAGTTTAAATTGGTACGAGGAAACGTTTTGAGGTATAGGATGTTGTTCCATGGGACAGGCTTCTGTTATAAGCCTATTCCGTGAAGTGTCTAATTCAAGAGGAACCCGTTTTCACAGAGGGGTGTTTTTCTAAAAATGCCTCTGGGTGAAAAACGATCTTTCGAGGTGTCATAGAGTTTAGCTACCACTTTTTGTTGAGTTTCAGACCCTTTATTTTTCGGGCTCGTTATTGAAGCCTGATTTTAAGTTAAACCTCCGTCACTTCTGTCCATTGGAGTTCTGACTGATACTGGCGCAGGGTATCTGCACTGAGGGTCGATACCTCTTATTTCTGCATAAACAAAGTGAGGAATTTTTAGGTCGCCAAGGTCTAGCTTTTGTTCCGCGTATCTCTTCTGGCGCGGGCGGTAAGACTCTAATGTTTCTACATAATCATCCAATGTTTTCTTAATATCATCATTTGTGATGACTTCCTTATAGGTAGACATCTTTCTATCTGAAAGGAAAAACTTAAGCCCTCCTTCAGGTTTGAATATAAGTCCGAAGTTCAAGCCATCAATAATATTTGTCTTGTAAACGAGCACAAACCCGATTGAGCTTTCGATTGATGGATCATGTAATTGTAGCTTAATTATCTCCTTCATTTGGCAATGGGCAACAACGGAAAAAGGTTGCCCAGACGAGGATTCGTGGTAGCTGGAAAACTGCCCCTCTCCCTTTCCTGGCCACAAGAAATATAACTTCTTATCCACAGTAGGAGGCTCTAACCCATCGTTAACAGGAGAAATTTTTCCAGATAATTTTTGAGAAAATGAACCGAATGTCTCCAAGAGATCGGCGGGTACACGATCTTCAAAAAACTTCAGTTCTAAGGGCATAATTTTCGCTTTGTAGTCTCGATCTATTCTCGTTGCCTCGTCAGCAAGTTCATATGCACTTTTCACTGCCGCTTCCTTTTCCATCTTGCCCGCGAGTGTATACCCGCTTAGGCACAAAGTCAAGTTATGGGACACTCTTAACACTTGCCACGACCTTTCAAATTTTGCCTTTCTTGTATATAATTTGCCTATGCCCGACAATATGTCACCCGAAAATCCAAATTTTCAAATAGGGGGTGTTACCAGGTTAGTTGCAAACGAGATTTCAGGGCAGGTAGCCAGCGGCTTCTTTCAGCCTGAATCAAAAACTAATACCCCCGACATACGGATGCAACTAACGGGTGAAGAAGAGGACGAGAATGCTAAAAAGGACAAAGACGAACAGGAATATAGAAAAAGGCACCAATACCGTGAGGGACAGACACAGCTTGAAATAATATCCTCGAGTACAGAAAGACACCAGTTGATTGATGCGGAAAGGACTTTCATGAACGGTTTTGAAGACATGTCCCTTCATCCTGACGGTTCCGTCAGTGAATATAGACTTGAAGACGCAATTGCGGTTGTCGGCAACAGAAAGGCGGACATGTCTTACTCAAAACAGGATCTTCTGGATCTTGGTTATCTAAAACAGTTACAAAATCCTCAAACAGGAAAGGTTGAAGAAAGGTTAACGTTTCCCGGTTTTGGATATACCATGAGGATTGAGAACATTGAACAACATAAGAAAATATTAACCCCAGACGGCACCGTTCATCATATAGAAATTGAAGAAATGCCAATACAGGTCTATGTTCCAGGAACTGATGAGCAGAGGGAAGCGCTTCGCAACGATCTTTATCAAGTGCAGTCGGAAATGACAGCCCGAGAAGACTTGGTTAAAAAATTACGTTGGGTTTGGAACCAAACCGAAAATCTTGAAGGTCTGGTCCAGTTTTATTTTATGGGTAGTTTGACTCAGGAATCGATGAACAGCCTCTGTAATGCTGAAGGTAGAACCATTCCGAGCGAACAAAACAATGGTGAAAGAATTGGAGCTCTGACCAGAACAGAAGGCGGAGCTGAATACAGAAAGGGCCATGAATTTGGGGACGCAACAAGTGTAGCACTTCAGTGTTTTGAGATTGCAGCCCTTTCCGAAAAACCGGCAGAGCTGGAAATCTTGCTTAAAAGACCTGGGATAAAATTCTTGTTTAAAGTGTCCGACCAAGAGGTTGACGATCTCTTTCTTGAGCCGGGTCAGAGAGGCGGAAGGCAGTTAAACCCAACTTTGGTTAAATGGATAGGAGAGCCTTGGAATTGGGACAGAACCATTAAAAGCCTAAAGGAGAATGTTAAGAATGAAAACAAAAAAGGACTAAGAGGCCTCCTTACCAAACACGGGAACACCTTAGTTGAATCCAGTTGGAATGATGTGGAAGACATTTTCGAGCAAGTGGAGCGATTTTTGGGAGGCGGAAACGATAGGAAAGTTGTCAGAAGGAATTCACTAGCTCAAAAAGATGCCAGAGACGCTCGTTATATAGCTTGGGCTGAACTTAGGGTAACAGCTATGGCCTCAGATTTGGGAGGCCAGTTGTATCACTACCCCGCAGATAAGTATCTGGATCGTCCTGAAGGTAATTATGTTGCCCATGAAATGGGAGGCATGACCTCATGCGATAGGGTAAAGGTAATCTACCCCAATATCTTTAGAAATATTTATAGATACATAAAAACAGAAAGACGCTCATACGGCCCAGATGGTTCTATTGGAAAATATCCGGATAGATTTACTGTCCCTTATTTTAAAAGTTGGGTTGGTCAAACCGAGCGTGGTAAAAGAACATTCCAAGAGATGAGATGGGGTTATCGTGCGGGACAAGAAGTGGATCTATTAACCGGTAAATTGGTTAACCTACCAGAAGAAAAGGCCTACCGCTTGGGCGAGCTTCCCTGGAGGAGCCTTGGACCTAAAGCATATAATGCCGCGGCACTTGGACCCTTTATTGCAGGTAGAGAGAAAGTTGGGATTTTTCAGAATGTTATGAGAACCGATTTCCAAATCCATGAGCTGAAAGATAAAGCTTTTTTTGAAAAACTTGCCCAGTTCACAGGGATATGCTTTAATCTTCAGACAATTCGCGACGGGAAGCTCAGAGGTGTATATGATGGAGTGAAACCTGTGGCACCAGGGGAAAAATCACATGATGACAAAGTGGACGAAACCGTCAAACCCGGTTTGGTCAGGAATTATAAAAAGAAGTTCTTTACTGCCTTTTGGGATGGAATAAGATCCCTTCCACAATATAGGGAATGGAGGGCAGAGCGGCCCGATGTGGTGGATAGCTTTAATGCTAAATATACGCTATGGCCTATAGAAAGAATTAAATACAGACTGGGACGCATAGGTGTGTTCACGCCTGAGGAAGCGAAGAATTTGCCATCAGAACCTCTAAATAATAAAGATACGAATTACTAGCTCTACCTCCTTCGAACCAAACCCGATATGGTCTCTATCCCCTTTGCCCATCTTTCGGCTCCTGTATGACCTGTTAAAACCCCCGATTCTCTTGCGGATCTGGCAAGACCACCGGCAGTGCCCAGTGTAGCGCCAGCAGCTCCTGCGATTTCCCCAATTCCACTTCCGTAGGCAAACGGCTTGCCGGAGAGGAGGGATTGAATAATGTCGTTAGCTTTTGGAATCAATGTAAAAATGACGAAACTGACAATAACCATCAAAAGGCCGACACCGGCATTTCCGCTGGCACCCAAAAGTGGCGGCCAGGCATTTATGTTTTCGCCTACCGCTTGACCCACAAGACCCAACAACGATCCTGTCGCACCCCCTCCAAAAAGCCATTCGATAACGTTAGACTCTAATCCTATTCGTATGCCCATTGCCACAAAAATATATGAGAATAGTATCAGAGCCCCCGTGACTACGAACACCGCAAGATTTGAAACATAGCTTCTAACCCAGGACCCGAAGCCCAAACTCGGGACAATAGTGCCCAGGGTCAGTTGGATCGGGGCAAGAATTGTAAGGAGTAACACATTTGTAAACGCCCTAAGAAGCCCCCAGAGAATCCTAAATAACATCCAAAGGACAATAATATACATTATAATTGCAGCTATTATTGCCACAATCAAAAGTATTGCCCAAACTCCAGAAGCAATGGCGACACCGACGAAAATCGCAGCTAACATAGCAACAATCGCGGAGCCAATGGCACCAACATTCAACATCAAAAGAAAAATTGAAGCTAGACAAAAAAGCATTAAGTAAAGTACCAACAGACCGAAGGCACCCATTTGTATGTCAAAACCGGCCGGTTGACCCAGGGTCAAAAGGTTGAACCAGACAGTTGCACTGCTGTTGCCATCACCCGAAGCATTAATAATCTGAGTTCCGATCAAACTTACCAATCCGATAGCGACATACATGAGATCAATTAAGAATCCGGCTATGGCGTAGGAGAAGGTTACAAGAATAATGGAAATTGTTATTTTTGGTAGTGCTGATTGTACAGATACCACCGTTTGGGGAGAAAGCTTAACCCTAAACATAATCATGAAAGCAAAAACAATAGCGACGATGACAAACAGCCCAAACGAAACGTTTCTGAAGCCCATCCACATTCCCTGAATAGGCTTAAGTGCGCTGAATCCGACGCCGACTGATTGTGCTTGAACAACGGTAACAACATTGAGTTTGTCAATTTTCTCTTTGACATAAGCTATTCCTGATATTGGACGGTCAGATGCGAATACCAAACTCCAGAAGTTCTGTTGTGGATTGGCCTTTGCGATCACCGGGGCAGGGGCTTGACCTTGGCCCTTTTTGGCGTCAAGCAAGTCTTTTAATTGATCCATACACACGGTGGCGTCTGCAACATTACTGACGAAACACTGTATTAAACCTGAATTTTCGGGACCAGTTACGGAATTAATTAAGAAACTAAATAGGCTATAGACAATCCACTGGACCTGCGCCGCGGCATAGCGTTCTCCAAAGATTTCGCCGGGGTTGCTTGGATCATAAACTTTTCCATACCACTGTTGGAAAGACTGGTTGTACCAAGTGGTGTCAGCCTTGGCAGTAGATAAATTTGGAGCAAAAGAGAAAAATACGGTTAATCCAAGTAGAAACGAAACGAGCAGCTTTTTCATTACAAATCAGTTTAGCACACCGAGATATTTTTTCACTAGTGACTGTGAGCCACGCCCCAAACGCAGGAGTTATGGCTACTTCCACCTGAACTGACCTTCTCACACACATCTCCTCCCGGGCAGGCTGCACTCGCACCGCCTCCTGTTGCACAACTGCCCGTCAGGGTAGCGCATGTGTAGGTGGAATTATATGCAGTTCCAAATTCCCAAACTCTGATTGCGGTTTCGTAATCACTTCCGTCCCATGAACAATTACTAGACCCACCAAACCCGGCGTTAAGGGGAATCCCATAACAGGTTCTTCCGGAAAAGGCGCCCGAGCCGTTTTGGCTTTGATTTAAATCCTTTGCAAGAGCAAATACGGCATCCATCAGGTTACAAGGACTTGGCACCCTATCGGGGTCAACGACCTTGACGGCATCTTTTATTTTGTTCCAATAGGCTTCGAAAAACGGAACCACACCGGTTGAAGGGAATGTATCGGGTGAACAATTTGGCATTGATTCGCAACCAGTACTCCATTTCTTAACGTTTTCCTCAGTCCATTCATATTTTGCACTGCTGCCACCATTGAACGCGCCCTCTCCAAACATAACCCCCAAAATAAGTCCAGGGGGAACATCATAATTTTGAGATGCCGCCTCAACAATGCTTACCAGGGTTGGGAGACTTGACAAATTTGCCGAGCCAACCATCCCGAGGGTGCCTAATTTGCAGTCACCGCTTGCCGGCGGAAGTGTTGGTAGCGACCCGTCTCCGCTACAGGACGCCTCGCTTTCACCGAAGGAGATTGGTTCACCAAAGCCCTTGGGTCTAAGCGCAGTCTGGATCCCTTTTAGAAAATACTCCGAGATGCCACCAATGTGAGGGAGTTTTAGATCCGTGTTTTGTTGGCTTATACCAAGACCTGTATATGTAATATTGGTTGATCCCGGGATATCCTTTATTTGTCCCATGCCTCCGGTGGTATTAGTTTTGGGGAAAATCTTTTTGAAGATTGACTGCGGTCCTGCAACCAGCTGAGACCAGATATCCTCAACTTTTGGCGTGCTTGAAGTGGTCGAAAGTGCGATATAAATATCTTTTGTACAGGTTTGGACAGGAGGCCTTGGTCCGGGTATGCTGCAACAATACCTTCCCACTGGGCAGGTTCCTGTGCCGGCTGTTCCGCCTTCGGCGTTACACAGATTTTGGTTGGGGAAACATGACCCCGAACATGTTGGGATTGAATCAAATTCACAAGAGAATTTAACCTCATAGTGCAGATTCCCTGTGAGCTGGGTAGCAAACAAATCATCACCCTTGTTGGATCTAACATCAACACTGGTACAGGCCGCGGGTGGGGCAACGTTGGTAGGAGAACCAGTTTTATTTCCCTGTTCGCTGCTACTCACAAAAGTGTCCTGGAGGGCACTTGCCAGTTCGGTCGACTCCTGCATATGAGAAAAGAACAGCGTGGAGGGGGTTTGGTTTGAAAAGGTTATGTCACTGACCGCAACATCATCGTCAACGACTCCCGTGGCAGAAGACGCTTCATCGATTATGACCTGCCCTTTTAGATCCTCGGTTGAAGAAAGGGGAACATAGGAATAAAGGTCGGCATATTTATTAGGGACCAGAATATTGTCGAAGCAAACAACTTTGTTTATGACTGGTATTAGTACGCAAGTATTACCCCTCCACTCATAATAGGCTTTTGTGTATAAATCCTCAGTTGCAAAAGGTTTGCCGTCTTCGTCACTCCAGGGAAGCGGCGGAATTCTTTTGTTCCAAGGCTCACCGATATATGTTTCAATGACATCTCTTGCTACACCTGGGAAAAATGGTGCCAGTTTGTCAACCATCATGCCTATCCATCTACTCCACCAACCAAGATCATCGCTCCATCCGTCATCTCCGCCCTGAGATTTCAACCTGAAAACCCTCCCTTTGGCTCTGGTATCATTTCCTTCATAGCACTCCCCAGGTGTAAAAGAACCCAAACCGGTAATATCACCAATAATTCCCAAGTTGCTATCACCGCAGACGGCAATTTGGTTGTGATTGTCGGAGTCGACGTTGCCAATTGTCTCAATTCTTTGTGCATCTAAAATTGCCCCTGGCAGCAGTTTATTTAGAGGCCCCGAAAGGTTAACCAGGTTGTAATCTGTCGTCTTTGAAGTTCCGTCCTCTGCGCGGTTTATGATACCGTTAAGGTACCAGCTGACATACCCGTTAACTTTATCGGCATCATCAAGAGGCGGATCAGAACCGTTTCTGGTCTGGGAATTTGGAACATTTTCTGTATTTCCCATGAAGGGTAAATTGGCGCCCGACAGGTCGATTGTTAATCTTTTATCTATTATTTCCTCGTATTTACAAGTAACTTTGGTTCCATTGTCAGTACAAGTTCCTCCTCCGGGATATTCTTCTTTAATCGTGTCGTGAAAGATCAATTCGTTCCCACAGAATTTTGCGGTTGAATCCATTTCTGTTTGGCAAGGACTTGCCTGATATGGCCGTAGGGAATGAAATTCGGGGTCTCCGACATCACTGCAACTATTTATGTTGGGAGGAATTTGTGCATTTGCAGTTCCAATTCCCAATTTCAGATTCCTTATTTGTGGAAAAGCACCAACAAATAAAACTCCTGCTAAGAGGATCCTGAGCATTTTAGGAGTTGACAGTCTCATTCGATTTCATTATATCCCAATCATTCATGCTGCATGAAGATACTAAATGGAAATTTTAAATTCGGTTACGTCCACACCAAGAATATTGGAGATGAGAATCATGATTAGGTAGGAAACGAGTATGATAAAAAGGCCCGCGATTGCGGATGTTAGTGTCTTTTTGGCGCTCTCGACAGCCTTAGGGTCGCCGCCAGAGGTTATAAACTTGAAACCGCCTACAAGCAAAAGAATAAAAAGAACAATTCCTGCAAAACCAAGAGCGTAGCTTACAATGTTTTTAAAAAGGAGCCCCAAATCGGCTATTGTTGCAACCATGTGTAATTAATTCTAGTCCACACAAAATAAATCGGCAAGAAGAGGTTTGAAACTAAACTGTGGGAATCGCCAAAGAGAAAATGTCTACATTGAAGAAGACCTTGATCAAAGCTACAATTGCCCAAGCAGCAAACACAATTACAAGACCAACTAAAGCCGCCGTAATTTGATTCCTCGCACCTTCTGTCTGAGCCTTATCTCCACCTGAGGCAATCCACCTAATTCCGCCTATGACAAGAATGAAGAAGAAGACTAAGGCGGCTACAACCACAATAAGCTTAATAAGTCCCGAGACGATCACCGGGATTGTAAGCTGGCCCAAATTATACCACTGACTGCCCCTATCGGGCTGTAATTGTATCGAATCTGCAAGCAATTTCTGCATGTAAGTATATTATTGAATTATTAGTTTACTGATGTCAAGTGTCAGTTGATTTAGCCGCCAAGAGTCGGCAGAGTGAGTTCGAGTAACTTCAGACCAAAGAATGTGTTTAATATCTGAATTATTGCAAAAACCGCAAAAAGAATAATAAGCCCGATTAAAGCATTCCCAACCTTCCCTCTTGCGCTTTCCACCGCTTGTTTATCCCCGCCGGACGAAATCCATTGGATAGCGCCGGTTATAAGCATGAAGAAAAAAACAATAACCCCGATAACAAATCCCAAAATGATGGTTGCAGGAACAACCTTTTGCAAAAAAGTTACTCCGGCATTTCCGGAAGTACCTACCGGGGGATTTCCCAATATAGGATTTGTTATAGAGCCTCCGGTATCTCCGCCACCGCCCGGATCCGGTATTATGACTGCAATTAAGTTTCTCAACATATTATGGGCACGTCCCTAGCGGCTTACATAAAAGTTTGGCAATATTCAATATACCATTGATTCCCAAGAAATAAGCCACTATTTCAATAATGAATAATGCGGCAATGACAACGACTAACCCGATAATTCCATTTGTTATTTTTTTCCTTGCGGATTCTAGAGCCTGTTTGTCTCCCCCCGAGCTAATTATACTGATAGCCCCGGTTATTATGCTAAAAACAGCCCAGATAACGGCAATGACAGTTAATAGAGCAACAACACCCGAGATAAAGTCGGCAAAAAGGGTAATTGGCTCAGGTCCAGGCCGACCCAACTTGCCGATTCCTTCGAGACCCGAGTTCGGAAAAAGGTTAATATCAGACAAAAGCTTTGCCATTATAGTGTAGGGATTGTGGGTCTAATAATAAAATCCCACTGACCGAAAATAAGTTGTCCGAATATAGCTGCCAGAACAAATGCTCCGGCGGCAAAAGCTAACCCCAAGGCTGTCTGCGAAATTTTAGACCAAGCCCCTGCAACTTTTTTGGGGTCATCCCCCGCGGACATAAAAGCATACCCGGCCATAATAAAATTAAATAAGGCATAGATTCCGGCGCCGATAATTAGAATCCATATCACGTACTGTATTAAAGTTCCAATGGCTTTCCCGGGACTATCGTCGTATTTCCCCAGACCGGCGGGGGGAGGTATTGTCCCGAAGGGATTGATGACTGCTAGCAATTTTGTCATTTAGAAAATCAAATCTGATATACCCAAAAGTTCACCTATCAATTTTACTATCCAATATGATGTAAATACAATAACAAAGCCGATTACCGCCGAAGTGATAGTTTTTTTGGCTGCCTCGGCTTTTTGAGGATTACTTTCCCCGGCAGAGCTAATCATGCCGATACCCCCCATAATAAAAAAGAAAAGCAGGATCAACCCGGAAATAACGAAGACAGCGTTTAAGAAAAGCGTAACTACCCCTGCGGTCCCCGTGAGGTCCTTACTTGCTGGATTAAAAATTCCCGGAATATTGTCAAAAAGAGTGTCGCCGATGTTCATTTATTAAAATATCTGCCCAAAGAGCGTATTCTCGATTCCAAAAACTTGTCCAAATAGTTGAACTATAAAATACGCAAAGATAATTACCACAAAGCCGATTAACGCGTTTGTTATCTTGGCCTGTGCCGATTGCATTGCCTTGGGGTCCCCCCGCGAAGTCATCATCTGTAGGCCCCCCATGACCAGGTAAACCAAGAGGGCAATTCCTGCAGCACCAAAAACATATGGCAGCGCATTTCCGATTAGACCGGCAATGTCAGCCGGGATTTTGTTCCCTAAGGCACTTGCTTGAATTTCTTCCAGGTTTTGAGCTAATAACATAAATTGTTAAACTACGGGGTTGCCCCGAAACCGAACTGATCTAATCCCAGTATATCAATTCCAATAAATTTAAGTACAAATATCGAAAGCACCAAAAGAATAAGACCCGAGATCGCAGAAGTCAAAAGTTCTTGTCCTGCCTTGAGCCGCTCGGGGCTTCCGGACGCGGTCATAATCATAAATCCTGCATAGAGAATCAGGAGAAAGGCAATCCCGCCCCCGATCCCGACAGCCCACTTTAATATATCCGACAAGAAGGCCTCTGGAGAGTCAAGAACGCGGATGCAGCCGATGGCAGTGTTAATCCCGTTTTCGTTTTCAGCGCATTTAACACCACCAGTAACCGGTGTGGTTGGATCTGGACGACAGGTACACTCGCACAAAGCAGAAGAAGCGCATGTTGGATGATATCCCTCATCACAGTTGTCTAGTCTTTGTATGCACTGGTCTGTAAGAATCGGGTTGCAATCACAAGTGCCTTGGGCGCGGCTGTTTTTCGGAGCGATGAAAAAGAAGATGGAGATAAAAAACAAAACCACAAATAATATTCTTTTCATTACCATTACATTCTAGAACAATTGATAAAAAACTAAAAGACACAGGCTGGTATAATGATTAGCATATGCATTTCAAATTCAAATTATTGCTGATTATATTATTGTTCCCCGTTTTATTCTTGTTACAAGATACAAGACACAGGATACGAGTTAGTGCCCAAGAATGTCCCGCAACCGATTATCAATGTCAGATTGACGCAATTCAAAGAAGCATCGACGCTATTTCCCCGGCACAGCAAAAAAACAAGGAAGATTTGGCAGCGCTTAATAAGCAAATTGTCGATTTAAATTCCAAAATTACCAAATTGACCTCTCAACTTAAAGTTTTAGAAAATCAAATTTTGGGAAGGGAAGAAGACTTGGCTTTTACAAAGGAAATCTTTGATGAAAAAGCCAAGGAGCACTATACGTTTTTAAGGCTCTATGATCCTATTACTCCGTAAAACAAGGCAAGTCTTTCTTCCCTTCAATCGCAAGTATCAGACAAGCAAAAATTCTTGGCGGGTGAGGTAGCAAAGGTGGAGAGCTACCTTTCGACTTTATCCGTAAAACAGAACGAGCTGGCAGCCCTTAAGGCGGGAGGTTTTTCAACAACAGTCGGTGACGTTCCCGCGTCAGTTGAACCTTGTAGTGGAAAGCCGGGTGCCGGAAATTTTTGTGATCCGGGTTTCCGTCCTGCTTTTGCGGCATTCTCGTACGGAGCCCCGCACAGAAAAGGTATGAGTCAGTACGGTGCTTACGGCCGGGCGAAAAGCGGCCAGAATGTCGAAACTATTCTTCATGCCTACTATGGGGGGATTGAAATCAAAAAGGATTACTCAACAGACATCAATATTACGGTTCAGGGCTACGGACCTGTCAATATAGAAACCTATGTAAAGCGTATTTACGAAATGCCAGCAAGTTGGACCGCTAATGATTCGGCTGCGCTTAAAGCCCAAGCCGTAGCCGCCAGAAGCTATGCATTGGCCTACACAAATAACGGAGCCAATTCCATTTGCGCAACAGAATCGTGTCAGGTTTATAAACCTGTGAATAAGGGCGGCGCTTGGGATGTGGCAGTAGATGCCACAAAGGGGTGGGTTTTGGTTTCGGGAGGAAAGCCATTTTCAGCATGGTATGCATCAACCGCCGGGGGCTATACATTTGGTTATTCAGCTCAAGGCTACACAACCCCTAACCTTTGGGACACGCCGGGAGGGCAAGGTGGTTGGCCGAATAACGCGTACGAGATCGCAGGAGGTTCACCCTGGTTTTACAAGGGGTGGTATAAGGACAGAAGTGGAGCGTCGTGTGGTCGGAGTAATCCCTGGTTGACATCAACCGAGATGGCGGACATTTTAAATGCCTGGAGAGTGTTATATGACGGAGCCGGAGGAGACGTATCCAGGATAGTTCCCGTGTCATGCTGGGGAGGAAACCCGTATAGCACTTCTGAGTTAGCTGCAATCGGTGGCTTTACAAATGTCACCTCCGTCAACACTGCTGTTTACGGAAGTAACGGATCTACGCTCAATATTACTTTTCAAACAAACAACGGGTCCAAGACAATCCCCGGTGACCAACTCAAAAAAGCCTTTAATTTGCGCGCACCAGGGTACGTTGGTGTTAAATCCTCACTTTTCAATATTGAGAAGCTTTAAGATGGTATAATCATCCTAGAATGCCGGATGTATTTGTTTCCCCCGACAGACAGACTCATAAAGGTACCCCTTCCCCCCAAAAAAATTTAACCGAGGAAGGTACGAAGAAACTTTTTTCCTCATTTAATCTTTACCCAAGTGGTATTGATTTTGAAACCAGGGAGGATAAGGAAAAAATAATTTTGATGCTTCGGCAACACCCTGTGGTTAATGTCAAATGGATTTTTACCACCCTTTTGCTTCTCACTGGCCCGACATTCCTAAGTATTTTTGGAATTTTTTCACTCCTTCCGGAGGGTTTTTCACTCGTAATTACACTCGCCTGGTATCTGGTAACGAGCGCCTATGCAATTGAAGGTTTTCTAAACTGGTACTTTAATGTTTATTTTGTGACAACAGAAGAAATAATTGATGTTGATTTTTTTAATTTACTTGGTAAAAGAGTGTCGGTGGCCGATCTTGACAAAATTCAAGATGTGAGCTATTCGACTCATGGTGTCCTCGGAACGGTTCTTAACTTTGGAGATGTTCAAATCCAAACAGCCGCGGAAATAACCGAATTCAGATTTGAATCTGTTCCAAGCCCCGAAAGGGTGGCAAAATTTTTGGATGATTTAATAGATAAGTATTAAAAATGGAAAACATATTAACCACAGGCTTTGATATATGGATTTTAATTAAAGCACTTGCTTTAATTATTCTAGGGATGTACCTTGTTTTTGCCTTTGTGATTACACGGCAGGTAAAGCTCATGACGAGCACTTTGCGTTTAGGTTTTGACGGACCTGCCAAGATTTTGTCATACCTTCATTTGGTTTTTGCAGTTTTAGTATTTTTGGCTGCTCTTGTCATACTTTAATAAATGTTGAGAATAACCAGCGCAAAAGTAACGGCCGCTCCAGGAGCTTCGGGGTGGGCACAGGTGCATGAGTTTACGCCGGAGGACGTCGAACAAAAAAGTGCCCGGGGACAGCTCATTGCCGTTATTGGCACAGACAAAGTAGAAGAAGGGATCGGTACGATTGCTTCAGGTAGAGAAATAATTGGCCGGCTTCATGAAGAATATTACGGTCCGACCGAAGGAAAACCGTTTGACCTATTGAGAAATTCCACACAAAAAGTTGCTGAAGAGTTTGGGGAAGGCCGGGGAAATGTAGAAATTGCCGCCTGCGTGTTTGTCGGAGGGGTAATCTATTCCGCGGCTTCGGGCGGAGCGGAGGTATTGATTTGCAGGGACGGGGCTCTCGCCACAATTCTGGCGAGTGACGGAGCCGTCATTACAGCTTCAGGATACCCGAAAGTGGGGGACTTCATGCTTCTTGCAACCAAAGCCTTTTTTCAAAAAATCCCCATCGATATAATCAGGACCGTTCTTTCAGGTGGAAGTCCGGAGGAGGCGGCGGAAACGTTGAACCCCTTGATACATGTTGAGGGTGTGAATGGGAATCTTGGGGCCGTAGTTATGAAATTTAATAATGAAGACGCCCCGCCTATTTTTCAGGAACCCATCAAGCCAGAAACCCAAAGCGAAAAACCCCGGATTTTACCCAAAGACAGTTCGATGAATCTTATTAAACAAAAAGCGGCGGTTCTATTTAATAAATTTAGAGGAAGGATTCCCAAAAGAAGTATTTATATCAAGCCCGGAATGAGGGATGAGGTTACCTCTCAAAGCAAAAAGATGACTTTTTCAGTTGGAGTAATTTTGTTGGTAATCCTCATTGTAAGCATAGGATTTGGCATAAGGCAGAAAGGTATCAATGACCTGAAAAAGAAATACCAAGGAATTCTTCAAATAGCCCAGAGTGAAGTCGATGAGGCAATCGCTCTTGCCAGCGTGAGCCCAGATAGATCGCGCGAACTCTTTTTAGACAGTGAACAAAAACTGAAAGAAATTCAAAATCTTAAAGTTACTGATCCGAAAGTTGCCGATTTGCAGAAAAAAATAGAAGAAAGTAAGGGAGCCATTCTGGGGGAATACGAGGCGGCGCCAACGCTTTTCCTTGATTTAAGTTTACTTTCATCGGGGTTTACGGGAGACACCGTTTCAGCTTCGGGGGGAAACGTCTACATACTGGATAAACAAGGAAAAAGAGTGGTCAGTGTTGCCATAGATTCCAAAAAAAGCAAGGTGGTGGCAGGTCCATCCGTAATAGATAGCGTAACCGATTTGGCTGCATATCAAGATGCGGTTTATATTTTGGCTGCCGATGGCATTTACCAAGTTGGAATTGGGAAAACCAAGGTTATAGATAAAACCTGGGTAGGAGATGCTCTAATATCCGCTTTTGCCGGAAATATGTATGTGTTGGATATATCCGGAAATGCGATTTACAGATACACCGGGCAAGCGGGGGATGCATTCGGTCCCCAGCAAAAATGGCTTTCAACGTCCACCACTGCAAACTTCTCGGGTGTAACAGGTTGGGGAATGGATGGGGCGATATATGTTTTATTCCCTAATACGAAAATTCTCAAATACAGCTTGGGCTCTCCCCAGAGCTTTTCGATTTCGGGGATTTTGCCCGAAATCGGTAATGTTGATGCAATTTACGCAGATCCGGATAACGTTTATATTTACCTACTGGACAAGGCCGGAAAACGGGTTGTTGTAATAGACAAAAAAGGGAGTTACAAAGCCCAATATACAAATGATCAAATTGCGGAGGCGAAAAGTCTAGTCGTTTCCGAAGCACAAAAAGAGATAATACTTCTTACGGGGGATAAACTTCTCTCAATCGAGATTAAGCACCTCTGATGTAAAACACCTCTTGGTGGAGACGGCGGGAATCGAACCCGCGTCCGAAAACGCTTCCTGCAAAACTTCTACAAGCTTATTGAATTTTTGTGATTTCCTTCAGGTTTAAGCCAATTCACAGGCAGCCCGAAGTAAGATTTATTTGGCTTAGATGGCAACCTTTAAATCATAAAGTTGACATAGCATCCCGGATTGGTTTACACCCTTTTGATTCAACCGAGAATCGAATCTAAGGACGTCAGTTAAGCGTACGCGACTGCGTAGTTAGCTGAAGCTGGCTTATTGAATAAGTTAGCTTTTGTTTTTTGATTCTTGTTTAACGAGTACTAATCAAACTCGGCTTGCAGTATTGTAAAGAGCTTTCCGTCGAAACCGATCGTCCCCGACTTAAATCGAACCTTTCAACACTTTTTCTATGTCTCGGTTTATGTCGCGGCGCTTAAGAGTCTCCTTCTTTTCGAACTTGCGCTTGGCCTTCCCAAGCTCAAGGTAGAGCTTAATTAAGCGGCC